>CAZUFI010000030.1:0-5476 GCA_964618745.1 uncultured Thermodesulfobacteriota bacterium
ATATTCTTTATGATCGTAACAAGCGGCTGCGCACTCACGCAGAAGACCAAAAAAGTCACGCCGCTCAGGATAACCGGCGGCGAAGAGATACTCGTAACTGAAAGCATCTCCACATTCACACCCTTTTGGTGCGGCGATAAACCCATACTGGTCTATCAGCTTTCAGAGGGCGGCGTATATTACTACGACCTTACTACAAGGAAAAGCACCAAGGTCGCCGTGGCCTACAACAACGCCATCACCTGCACACAAGACGGTAAGTGGCTTATATACTGGGACAGTCTAAGCTCTAGAAAAGATGAGGGAACTGAGAATAAGTTCGTCATGGATCTCTGGCGTTATGAATTCGAGACAGGCAGGAATGAGAGGTTTATTATAGTTGACATCCACGACACCAGAGCATGGATACAGAGACCAAATGACGACAAACTATACCTTAGCAGAAGACCCAACCTTTCAATTGAGATGCCCGAGCCTAAATGGGGTCTGGCCATAAGTCCTACCCACAAAGTTATTTACAAATGGCTGAAAGACGGCTCGGTAGGTGTAGGCGGCTATTTAGACCTCACTCAGCCATACAAAAGCAGAAGACAAATCATAAATGTAGAGGTCTTTTATCCAGAAAGAAAAAGTTTTAGTATAACCCCTGACTTTACCCGTTTTGACATCCTCTTTGCAGACGATCAGAACCGTTTTTATATTCATGTAAAGCGATCTTATCTGGTCAGATGCAGAATCAATACAAAAGAAGAAACACTTTCTTGCAGTGAGCCTCTATTTCCATGGAAACATGCATGGGGGCTGGATCTCTTCCCTGACGGAGAGAATATTATTTTTTCAAGAATAGATGACGAATGCGTCAAGGCAAAGATGATAGGAAGGAATAATACACACTGCATCACTAAAAAGGATCATGCAGGCAATACCGCCAGAATATCGCAAAATGGAAGATGGCTCGCCTTTGAAAAGATTCGGCCTCTAAAAAAAGAATATTCCCCATATGACCTGTACATCATTCCAATACAAATTAATAAGGAGGCTGAATAATGGGAACACTGAAATTCATAAAACCAATCAAAACCTAGCCTTCTCCATTCAACCGGGACCTTCTTTAGATTCCCGGCACGCGCCCTTTGAAAGCAGGGGGGGGGCGTATCTACTTAACCACTAAAAAATCCTTAAACCTTTTGTACAGATTACCTGGACAACTTAGAAGATACCATTAAAAAAGCCCCGAAGCTCTAAGAGCTTCGGGGCTAAAATATCAATAGGACTCAGAGACCTTACTAGAACCTATTTATCAATAGGCGTAAAGGTTACCGTAGGGCCTTGCCGTTACCGGCTCTAGCTTTTTAAAGGGTTTGCTCATTACATCTTCGACGTCAAGGTCAAAGTCCTTGCAGAAATCTTCCAGATATTTACGAAGCAACTTAAGGTCTGCTTCGTTAGGCTCCATAACGCCGACCTCCGCGCCGCAGCGAGTTGGATCGACATCACCTCTAATAAATATCTGACCGCCATGCATACCAGAGCCCAGATAATCGCCGACAAGGGGCGTGCCGTCTTCGACCTCTAGCCCCAAAAGCACCATAGTGCCTCCTGCCATATACTCGCCAAAGAAGTCTCCAGCCGTACCGCCGCTTATGATGACCGGCGAATTTTTCTTCTGCCCCTTCATGTGGATACCGACGCGGTAACCGACGTCTCCTTTAATATGAAGCTTTCCGCCCCTCATGCCATAACCGAGAACGTCTCCCGCATGGCCGTGTACTACGACCTTGCCGCTATTCATTGTGTTGGCGATATTATCCTGCGCATTGCTCTGGACCAACAAGGTCGGGCCGTCCATAAAGGCCGCCAGGTCGTTGCCCGGCACGCCGTCTATCGTAATATTAACCTTTTCGCAGAGCCCTGTACCGATATAGTACTGACCATTTACATTTTTAAGGGTAATATCTTTTTCGCCGTCTTTGATCGCCGCTCGAACCGACTCGTTCAGCTCTTTAAAGTAGACGCCCTTTGCCTCTATATCAAACATATCTTCTCCTGATTAGACCTTAAATAAAATGAAAAGCGTTTTCCTTATTGGATTCAAATTCAATAAGGAGGACAACAGATGAGCAACTATAAAAAAATTTTAATACTCATCAAGATAACCAAGCTAGTCATAGAAATAATCAACTGCCTCTATAACGCCCAATAATTCCTTTTACCGCCCCCTCTCCCCTCGTGGGAGAGGGCTGGGGTGAGGGGTATAATAACCCTACCTGCCAGCTGGCTTTACGCCGAGGATATCGAGGATATTATCATCCAGGCCGACACCTCTGAGCCTCTCTCTACTACCACGCAGACTCTCGACGGCATTTACGCCGAGCGCACCGAGTATCTCCTGCAACTCGTGCTTCCATGCGGTTATAAGATTAACTAGCCTCTGCCCGTAGACCTCCGGGTCGAGCCTTGCCGTAAGTTCTGGTCGCTGCGTCGTTATTCCCCAAGAACAATTACCCGTATAACACTTACCGCAGACCGTGCATCCCATCGTCATAAGGGCTGCCGTACCAATTGCCACGGCATCTGCACCAAGGGCTATTGCCTTTGCGGCATCTGCTGCGCTCCTGATACCACCGGCTGCTACTATTGATGCCTCATTCCTGATGCCTTCTTGACGCAACCTGTCATCGACAGCTGCCAGAGCGTGTTCGATAGGTATACCGAGGTTATCTCTGATAACACTAGGGGCCGCACCCGTGCCGCCCCTGAAGCCGTCCAGATATACGATATCAGCACCGGCTCTGACGATACCAGAGGCTATGGCCGCAACGTTATGCACGGTCGCTATCTTAACAGAGACCGGCTTATAACCGGTCGCCTCTTTAATGGCGTAAATAAGTTGTCTAAGGTCCTCGATTGAATATATATCATGCTGAGGGGCCGGAGATATAGCGTCCGTCCCTACAGGGATCATTCTTGTCTTTGCGACCTGGAGCGGGATCTTCTCGCCCGGCAAGTGCCCGCCGATCCCGGGTTTTGCGCCCTGACCGATCTTGATCTCAACTGCTATACCGGCATTGAGGTACTCAGGGTTCACACCGAAGCGACCTGAGGCTACCTGCACCATAACACTCTTGCTATAGGGTTTCAGGTCCTCATGGAAGCCGCCCTCACCCGTATTCATCACAATGCCGCATTCCTGCGCTGCCATAGCCAGAACCTTCTGAGCATTCAGACTGATAGCACCAAAGGACATCGGCGAGAAGATAAAAGGTGCTGACAACTCGATCCTCGGAGGCATCTTTGTCTTTAGCTTAAGCTTGCCGTCCTTACCACGCTCAACCTCGACCTTATTCGGCTTCTTACCGAGATAAGTACGAAGCTCCATCGGCTCTCTCAGAGGATCGATAGACGGGTTCGTCACCTGACAAGCATCGAGCAGAAGACTATCAAAGAGAATCGGATAGGGCAGGCTACAGCCCATGCCCGAGAGCGGCATGCCACCTGTCTCGGCTTGACGCTTAAGGTTCTTTATATTATTAAATGTCCAGCTTGAGTTCTCCTTATACTTAGTAGGATTATCAAGGATCTGGATGGCCTCGACCGGGCAGTAGTGATAGCACCTGAGGCACTTTACGCATTTGCTGCTGTCTATAAGGACACGTTCTCCGCTCCATTCATAGACGCTCCAGCCGCAGTTCTGTATGCAACGCTTACAGCGAATACATTTATCATTATCTATGGTAGCCAGAAATTCCGGCAGTGCTTGACTCTTAAACATTTATGAATCCTCCAGCTCTACGATGACCGGGTCTCCGGCACGCGGGGCCCAGACCTTATCAGGGGTCGGGCATATCTCACGGATCGCCGACTCTTCACTTGCCATATAGACCATATCGTCTTTCTCGGCAGCGACCAAAGGCCTGAGTTTTATTCTGTCATTTATTCCTACCAACCCGTTTGAATGACCAAAGAGCAATGAAAAAGGCCCGTTCAGCAACGCACTGCCATAGGTTGACCGAAGTGCAATATATGCCTCGCGCTCGCCCTCTTCCATGCGGTCGATATCCTTCCAAAATGGTGCGGCCAGCACGCTGCATGCAGTCCTCATATCAAGGCCGTGCTTACGCACTAGCAGATCCAGGATATATGCCGCAACCTCTGTATCTGTAAGGAGTGTAAGCTTATAGCCATACATCTCCAGATAACGCTTATTAATACCATACGATGATATCTCACCGTTATGGACGATTGACCAGTCCAGCAAGGTAAAGGGATGAGCCCCCCCCCACCAGCCAGGCGTATTGGTCGGGAAGCGAGTATGGCCGGTCCAGATATAGCCCTCATATTCTTCTAACCTGTAGAACTCGGCGATCTCTGCCGGATTCCCAACGCCTTTGAAGACCCCCATATTCTTACCCGAGCCAAAGATATACGCACCCTCGATCTCCGAGTTGACACGCATAACAGTCCTTACGACGTAGTCCTTCTCATTGGCATCCCTGATCCTCTCGGCCTTTGGCTTTACAAAGTAGCGAATAAGCTTCGGGCTGATCTTAATAGACTCGACAGGCGTAGTCGGTATCTCCTCGATCTTCTCTATATCATAGCGAAGACGAAGGCTCTCCTCCATCTCCCTGCGGCTTGACTCATAGTCATACATCGCGTGGATGGCATAATGCTCGGGCAACTCCGGGAAGATCCCATAAGCCGCATAACCAGCACCAAGCCCGTTACCACGGTCGGTCATAAGGGTCAGCGATTTACTGATGGCCGCGCCACTTACCCTCTGCCTTTTACGACTGATAAGGCCGGTCAGGCCACAGCCCGCTATATCCTTCTGATAATTATGATTCATAACCTTGTTGCTCCTTAAAAGCCGTCCAAAACGGCACGGTGCTGTCTAGTACAGCTCTAGTCAATAACTAATCTACTGTTCAGCCGCCTGTAACGCTACAAAGGCCGCCTGCGACAATCCTGCTCTAAAAGGGTTATTCCGCCCCTTTTGTCTCGGCCTTTTGGGCCTTGCTATAGGCACTCAAAAGCTCTACGAACTCGTCTTTACCAGAGGCCGCTGGCTCTGGAAGGCCAAGCCTTTTTCTGGCCGGCATATTAGGCTCGCCAAGCTTACCGGTCTTTGCGAACATATCCCAGCCACGCTTTATCTGCGGCGGATGCGCACCCTGCAAGGTCGCTAGCAACCTCATAGCAGTCATTGCGTCCTCAAAACCATAGTGCTGAAAACATATCTCTACGCAATGATGGCACTCCAAACACTGCCATATCATCTTCGAGTTAATCCACTTATCCGTTGCGCCCTCAAGGATTGCCTTTATTATCACCCTCGGATCGTAGTCTTTAAGGTGCAGAGACGACGGGCATACGTCATAACAGGCCCCGCATTCGTGGCACTTTTTAAGTCTTGCAAAATCAAGTTTTTTCTCTAACATCTTATTACCTGCCTAAATAAAAACTATCTTAATAA
>CAZUFI010000030.1:5576-8883 GCA_964618745.1 uncultured Thermodesulfobacteriota bacterium
TCAAGTTTTTTCTCTAACATCTTATTACCTGCCTAAATAAAAACTATCTTAATAACATTAAAGACCAAAATCCTTTTTAAAAACCTAAATAAAGGTACTCTCTTGCGCAAGGCCCTCGTTTATAGCATCGCCTGGCTCGGGCTCGTCAGCTAATGCTTCCCACTTCTCTATAAATGAATCTGCCTTTATCCTATGCATATCAAGACCCAGCTCCTTTGCGCTATAACCCATGGCAAGCCCCAGAAGATCCGTATAATAAAGAACAGGTATTCCGTACTTCTCGCCTTCTCTTTCTAAAAGATGCTGATTATTATCAAACTGCAAGAAACAAGAAGGACAACAGAGCACAAGCGCATCCGCACCTTTGTTCCTAAGTTCAACGAGCTTGAGTCTTGCCATATACATGGCCTTATCGTGCTGGTCTACCCTATCCAGACCCTGACCGCAGCAGGTAAGCTTTTCATCATACTTAAGGCTCTTGGCCCCGAGCATAGTAACCAGATTATCAAACTTTACAGGGGCTAGCGGATCATCAACACCAAGAATATGAGAAGGCCTCATCATATGGCAACCATAATGTATGCCGACCGTCATCCCCTTGAAGCTACGCTTTACACCCTTCATTATCTCTAGCTTACCAACGCTATCGTGAAAGAACGGAACCAGATGACGAATACTCGCATGGCCTTTAAACTCACGGCCAATCTCACCAAGCAGTTCATTTACCTCTGCCTTCTCACCAAGGTTCGCGTTAAGTTCGCCCTTTACCGTCGAAAGATTCGATACGCAGCCGGTACAAGGACTTACCAGATCCAGCCCCGCGTCCTCAACTACAGCGACATTACGCGCAGCCGTCAGCTTCCACATACCCGTATCAATATTATTTATAAGCGATTTTTCAGGACAACAGGTAAAACCATCTACATCTTTAAAAGGCAGACCCATGCCTTCAAAGACGGTACGCACGGACCTCTCCAGAAAAGGAAAACGTGCCTGAATGGTACAACCCCAGAAAATCGCAAAATCTTTCATCTATTAAAATACCTTCCCATTTTTAAAATACTATCGCCGCCTACGGCGGCGCGTAACCATGCCCCGTAACCAAAAAAGACAAATGAATCTGCGAGGTACAGCCTCCGTAAAAGAAGCCGTACCTCGCAAGACTCGAAGACCATCAAATACAGCCTGAAAAACCTAACCGAAAATAAACGGAAGGCGAAGTGATTAAGACCTGAGAACCACCTTGGCACAGATCCAAAATAGACCTGCATAAATGAACCTGCAATAACGAGCAAGACATGAGAAACACCAGAAATGGCTAAAACCGCCTAGCCAATAATATATATTGCCTCAGGCGGTTAGTACTCCTAATTCCTTGCTGCGCTTAGCCCTAATACACAAGACCAAGCAAAAGACCTAGGCAGGAACGCATGAATCAGTCGGGCATACCTCGGCACACTTTGGTGAATCAAAATATCCCTTACACTCTACGCACTTGGTAGCGTCAATAGTGTATAATGGATCACCCTCTGCAATTGCACCTACCGGACACTCCGGCTCACAAACACCACATGCTACACAATCTTCATTAATATTAAGCGCCATCTAAAAACACCCCCCTTCTGTTTTTGGATTATACCCGTACCCGCCTTAAAGGCGGCAACCAGTGCTAGACTGATTGTATACAGTATACTATAACAAACCGTATTAAAACTCAAGTTCTTTTGATTTTTAATCCAAATCAGGGCTATTTAGCCACAACTTGACCTGAAATCAAAAGAACCCGAATTTACCAATAAAAACACATTATCAATACTTAATAACCAGCAACTTCGGCTCTGTCATCTCTTCAATTGCGTACTTGACGCCCTCCCGGCCAAAGCCGCTATCCTTTACACCACCGTATGGCATATTATCGACCCTGAAGGTCGGAATATCACCGGCTATAACGCCGCCAACATCAAGGGTCTCATAGGCCTGCATCACCTTATTTATATTACTGACAAATAAACCTGTCTGTAGACCGAACTTGGAGTTATTAAGGCCTGCCAAGAGCTGCGTATAGTCGTCAAAAGGCTCAAGCGTAGCAATTGGGGCAAAGGCCTCGTCACGACATATCCGCATACTCTGATCTACCGAGCCAAGGATGGTCGGGGTAAAGAAGTTCCCTCTACGCTCGCCGCCGGTTAAGACCTCTGCGCCACCGGCCTTTGCCTCTTCTACCATCGCCTCAGTATCTTGCAGGGCCACCTCGTCTATCATCGGTCCAAAGGTCGTCTCGTCACTTAGAGGATCACCCATAATCAGCTCCGCCACCTCTTTGACGAGTGCGTCTCTAAACACATTATAGACCTTTTTATGGATATGTATACGCTGTACGGATATACAGACCTGCCCGCTATAGGCAAATGCCCCGGCAACGCAACGCTTTGCCGCATGCTCTATATCTGCCTCCTCATCGACTATAACGCTGGCGTTTCCGCCAAGCTCCAGAGTAACCCTTTTTGTCCCTGAGGCGGCCTTTATCTTCCACCCCACAACGTCGCTACCTGTAAAGGTAATCTTCCTTATTCTCTCATCGGCTACGGCGCGGCCCGCAAGCTCGTCCGAGCACAGCACAACGCTCAGCGCACCCGTAGGCAGCTCTGCCGCCTCCATTATGATCTCACCCATAACCAGTGCCGTAAGCGGTGCCTTTGGCGATGGCTTGACTATTACCGGGTTGCCTGCGGCAAGGGCCGGAGCGACCTTATGCGCTACGAGATTTAGCGGAAAATTAAATGGCGTTATAGCAAGAACCGGGCCGATACCAAAACGCCTGACCAAACCAAAACCCTTTGTAACGTCATCGGCTACGTCTATCGGTACAAGCTCGCCCTCTATTCTCTTTGCCTCTTCAGCGGCTATACGGAAAGTACTGCAAGTCCTGGCTACCTCGGCGCGAGCCTGAACAATAGGCTTACCGGCCTCCATGGAAATAGTACGGGCCAGATCTTCGCCACGCTCTTCAATGCCGTCTGCGATATCAAAGAGCAACTCGCCTCTTTTAAATGCAGAATATCCCTTAAAGGCCGTAAAGGCCACCTGAGCAGCATGAATGGCCTCTTCAAGCTCGGCCTCTCCCGCAAGATAGGTCTCGCCAACGACAGTTGCGTCGTAAGGACTCTTGACCTCCACAACACTATCAGTCCTCTTCCAGAGCCCTGCTATAAGTAACGGATGTTCACGCACCATAATATCCCCCCACCTAGATAAGTAATTTCAAAAGCAACTATGCTCACCCTTTATAAAAGCCATTCCTGACCCT
>CAZUFI010000030.1:8983-13930 GCA_964618745.1 uncultured Thermodesulfobacteriota bacterium
GCTAAATCCATTAAATAGATAAGTGCCATGCATAATAAAAAACATCATTAATAGACTTTGCCGTGCGGCGAGCACCCTGCGGTGGGGCAAAGTTCATTAGAAAGTTCCGTGCAGCGCGTAGTAATTAATCATATTGATAAATTTGCTGTGCGCAGCACCACCTGCGGTGGGGCGAAGTTCATTAGAAAGTTCCGTGCAGCGCGTAGTAATTAATCATATTGATGAATATGCTGTGCGCAGCACCTGTCTTTTCGTAGGGCAACCCTTTAGGGTTGCGTCTTTTGTCGTCCTGCCGTAAAATAACAGGGTCGTAACTTTGAGATCTTTTGCAGGTTGGAACATCTTTTCAGGGCTACAACCTACACATAAAATCAGAATACCTATAAAAGGAGACTACTTCCATTCCACAGCTACTGGGCAATACCACAGGACTAAAGACCAGCCAGGTCAAAAAACTAGAACGCATCTACAGGCGAAAGATTCCGCGCGACTGCATAATCACCCCTGAGCTGGCACGCCTCATAACAGAGACGAGCCGTGAGACAGGTCGCCAGATCGGCCTTATTATAGATCGTGCGGGTACGGTCGTCGCTACTATAGTTGGCGACGAAAAAGAGATCGTCATCCCGCTACTATCGGATTACCCAATAGGTAAAAAAGCCCTGCGAGGGCTGCGCTGCGTCCATACGCACCTTAAAAACGAGGCCTTATCGCAGGACGACCTTGCCGATCTGGCTCTCCTGCGCCTTGATTTAATGATAGCCATAGGTGTTGGCGAAGACGGCCTACCGGCTGATATTTACTCGGCGCATCTTTTGCCGGTAAACCCGGAGAACGAGACCTATAAGGTAGAGCCACCTCTGCCATTTCAACGTATGGCGCAGGCAGGAGGCACGCACCTCTGGGCCGGAGACTTTGATGGCTTTGCACGCGCCTTGGAAGACGAGATTGGCCGTGCGGCTATCTTTGACATATCGGATGACCGGGAACGAGCCATTCTGGTTAGCGTCTCGACAGAGAGGAAGGAGTTGCAACAAGGCTCTCTAACAGAACTTCGCGCCCTGGCCGAGACAAGCGGGGTAATGGTCCTTGGCCAGCTCTGCCAGCGAGTCCGCAAACTAAACCCACGTTTTTTAATGGGCTCGGGCAAGATCCGTGAGGTCGTCATCGAGTCCCTGCAAAAACAAGCTACCGTACTTATCTTTGATCAGGAACTTACCCCCACGCAGATCCGTGAGCTCTGCGAGGTAACTGAGCTTAAGGTCATCGACCGTACGCAGCTCATACTAGATATCTTTGCGCAACGAGCCCTTTCCAGAGACGGTAAGGTTCAGGTCGAGGTAGCGCAACTTAAATACCTCCTCCCTAAGCTATCGGGTAAGGGTACTTCGATGTCAAGGCTTATGGGAGGGATCGGCGGAAAGGGGCCGGGTGAGACAAAGCTTGAGGTCGATAAAAGGCGTGCGCAGGCCCGCATTGCCACGCTAGAGAAAAAACTAAAAGAACTTAGCCGAGGGCGAGAGACACGTCGCAAACAACGAGGGCGAAGCGGCGTACCGATAATTTCTATTGTAGGCTATACCAATGCCGGTAAGAGTACGCTCTTAAATACACTTACGCAGAGCAAAGTCCTTGCCGAAGACAAGCTCTTCGCTACCCTTGATACGGCAAGCAAACGGCTGCGCTTTCCGCGCGAGAAAGACGCCGTTATCACCGATACTGTTGGGTTTATAAAAAAACTCCCGAAAGAACTTAAACGGGCCTTTAAATCAACGCTTGAGGAGATGGGGGACGCAACCCTGCTCTTGCATCTGGTTGATATTAGCGACCCGGCCTTTGAGATGCATATCGAGGCCGTAACAGAGATACTCGAAGAGATGGAGCTAACAGAGATCCCGCGCATTATTGTATTCAATAAGACCGATCTGGTTAAAGGCGACGACGAGACCGACGCCAGAACGACGATTAAAAACCTGTGTATCCGTTACGATGCGATCCCGATATCGGCCTCTACCCCCGATACCTTCGGCAGACTCCTGGTAGCCCTGGAAGAAAGGCTCTGGCCTGAGTTCAAGAAAATGGCCCCAAAAGAGACCCTGCCTGTCTAACAAAGAGGTTCACATCTGACCGAATCAACATTGCAGAGGCCAGCATTCTACCTGCCTGCCCCCCTACATATCACCCTGATTTTATTCCAGAAAAGGACAAAACCACAAACTACAACTTCAGCTCACCTATAGCGTTTAATATGCAGGGCAACCCTTTAGGCATGGAGCTGTTTCAGACAGGTTGCGCCTTTAAAAACAAACGCCCCCAACACACGCAAAAACAAAAAGGGACGGCAGCTAACCACAGTCCCTTTTTGTTGCATTATTAGATCTAATTAAACTTTTAATCAGGCCGCCTTCTTTTTTGTTTTCTTTCTTCTCCAGAAGATCAGCCCTGCTATGCCCGAGCCGAGCAGGATATAGGTCGATGGCTCTGGTACAGGGGCAGCACCCGGTGCGTCAATTGCCATAAGTTGGCCTCCACCGATGAGGTTATATGTGAGGCCTCCTAGATAATTATTACCGGCCTGGCCGGAGAGATAGTAAATATTCAGGCCTTCGGTGCCGCCATAGATATTGCTGACATCGAGGCCGCTAAAGACTACGCCGAGGATCTCTTTTAGATAGAGTGCTCCGCCTGTAACTGCATTGCCGTCAAAGAGATGCAGTTCATTGTCTGCGTCGATCTCCATCGTGCCCCAGGCAAAGTTATCGGTATAACCCGCAAGGTTCAGCCCCAGGTCAGCACCTGCTAGGTAATAGTCATGCAGGTTATCCGCGCCGCTCTGAAAACCCAGATAGGCCTCGGTGGTATTCCAGTCTGTATTTTGCGTACTACGATTTTCGAGATTATTCCTGACATAAAAATTATCACCTGCGCCACCGACAACGTGGCCGCCCGAGTTAATGATAAGGTCTACAAAATAATTGTCCGACGGGTCGCTTATATAGGCGCCGTTATTGGTAAAGGTTCCTGTAAATTGCGCTATTGTATCGGTGGTCTTTACAGTGCCTCCGGCGTTATTAACTACATCGCCGTTTATAATGCGAATGCCCGTGCCGCTTATATTGAACTCGTCGTTGTTGGTAAAGGTATCGACGTTCAGCGCGCCGCCGGAATAATTAAAGGTATCATTATTGATTATCTCGGCTGTGCCCGTGCCGTTCTGCACATTAAGCGTACCGCCTTGCAAATTATACTCGCCTGTTGCAGAGGCATACTGGGCTATCGTCATAGTGTCGGTAACTGTATTCGTACCGCCGCTCTGTGTAAAGATGCCCGTACTGCTCCTGCCTATATATTCAGAAGTTGCAGAAAGGTCTCCGCTGCTCAGATTATATGTGCCGTCTGAGCCAGCGTAATAACCGAGAAAAAGATTACTAGTCACCGTATTCGTACCGCCGGTCTGGTTAAAGATGCCTGTACCTTCAAGGCCGATCTCTTCTTTAGATGAAGAAAGTACTCCGCTGCTCAGATTATATGTACCGTCTGCGGTAGATTTATGACCGAGAGTAAGGTTATTGTTCACCGTATTCGTACCGCCGGTCTGTGTAAAGATGCCTGTACCTTCAAGGCCGATGTATGCAGAAGTTGTAGAAAGACTTCCCGTGTTGCTTAGATTATATGTGCCGTCTCCGGTAAGGCCACTACCAAGATAAAGGATAGTAGATGTATTCGTACCGCCGCTCTGGTTAAAGAGGCCTGTACCGCTCCTGCCGATGTATTCAGAAGTTGAAGAAAGGTCTCCACTGCCCAGATTATATGTACCGTCTCCGATAGAGTAATAACCGAGATGAAGGTTATTATTCACCGTATTCGTACCGCCGGTCTGTGTAAAGATGCCTTTACCTTCAAGGCCGATGAATTCAGTAGTTGTAGTAAGACTTCCCGTGTTGCTCAGATTATATGTACCGTCTGCGCCAGAGTAATAACCGAGAGTAAGGTAATTAGCCGTATTCGTACCGCCGCTCTGGTCAAAGAGGCCCGTACCGATCCAGCCGATATATTCTAAATATGAAGAAAGTACTCCGTTGCTCAGATTATATCTGCCGTCTGCGCCAGAGTAAAAACCGAGATAAAGGTTATTATTCACCGTATTCGTACCGCCGGTCTGGTTAAAAAGAGCAGTATCAGGGCCGAGGTCATTAAATCCGATATACTCGTAGTTATGAGTAATAGTGCCTGCAGAAAGGTCTTCGACCGACCCTTCAGCTACTGTCAGGTTTGCCTGTGCGGGCGTTGCAGCCGTTATACTCCCTAAAAGCATCGCCGCTCCTAATAGCCCTGTCAGGTATCTTCTTAGATACCTTGGCTTCTTCGTCTTATTCTCTTCTCTTCTACGCTTACCTCTCATCTTTTCTCCTATATAAGCCAACTTCAAGTTTTCTCTATTAACATTAATGTACTACCAGTGCCAGACTCTGTGGGATAATCCCTTCAATCACAGCTGTTAACAGCATTTAAGGACCTTGCCTGTATGTACAGGCAAGGCCTCATTTAAAACATTCAACGTTATTACTTCAAGTCCGTAAATATGTCATTTACATTTATTTGCAGTCTTCCAATAAACAGCCCAACTTTAATAAATAAAAGCGTAAACTATAGATAAAGTAATACTTATCTCCGTAGGAGTTATAGATGCAAGAGCCGTGCCAAGAATATAACTATTTGTTTTTATTTAACTTTTCAAATACCATTACCTATGTTTTTGAAAAGTGTAAAAAAAACCGACACATAAGTGCTGAATAATAAAGGATTTTTGTGTCTAGTTTGCCGGTTTTTTCGACGTGCTTCTTTACTATAGGTAATGCAGGCTGGAGATATCTATTAGAAAAACCTTCGGACTTTATCCTTGAGTTTCGATGGGCCTCGGTTGTTTTTGAGATAAACTTTCAGACC
>CAZUFI010000031.1:0-9608 GCA_964618745.1 uncultured Thermodesulfobacteriota bacterium
GACAATAGTGGTGTTATATCGGTCTTTAGTGTTGTTTTGCTTCCGAAAGAATTTAGTAAGTAGACAACCTGCTATGGCCATGGTATGGCTTCTCTCTGATCCGGCTACCCAGCATCCTTGAAAATTTATTGTTTCCCATCGCTGAATCTATTAATGCTTCTACCTGAGACTAGAGTTTTTCTCTGGCCTGTTAATATTAGTTGATCTTCTATTGCCAGGGTGTAACCAGAGTATTCAGTAACTTTATCTATATGGCTGCTGTGATAGGCTGGCAGTATCTCTGTTGCCGGGCGGGTATGCATTCAAACATGCCTTCAGACTCGCAGAAAGTCTCGTTGTGCGATATATTTTATTTTATCGTTGTTCTATGTGCTTTTGGGTGGGATCTTGCTTAGAGGCGTTTGTATGGCTTAGGAGGTGTTTTTTAATCTTCTTGCAGGCTGCTTTCGTTGTGGGGTGGTCTTCTTTGGATACCAAGGATATGGATTTTCCCCTTTGGCTTTTATGATAAAGAGCCGATAGTAATAATATTCGTCTTTACTTTTTCAGAGATAGAGGAAAGAGGTGTATGGTCTATGGTAAACTACAGCGGGGCGCGAGACTGCGCCGGGGCGAAGGGGCTGATTAATATTAAATTACCCGAGCTCGCTATTGTGCTGGCAGTGGTTTTAGCCTTGTCTTTGGCCACTTATGCCCGTAACCTCAAGTGGTTTGATCCCTACCAGATGTGGGACGATGTTCTTGAGAAGTCAGAGTCCAAGTGGCGTCCTCATTACAGGATGGGTCTTGTTTTATATAAGTCAGGGCACTACGAGCAGGCCCTGGCAAGACTCCTTCACGCCTATGGTCTAAGGCCGGATGCGCATGGACTCCTGAACAACATAGGGCTTGCGTATCAGAGGATGGGACGTTTGTCCGAGGCTGCCGGCAGCTATACTCGCGCAATAGAGAGCGGAGATAGCGTCTCTTTAGCAACGCTGAACCTTGGCACTATATACCTGCGTCGCGGCGAGCTTGAGCAGGCCTTGACCTACTTTCTTCGCGCTATCGAGTTAGATCCGCGCAATGCAGTGGCCCTTGTTAATGCTGGTTTTACTTACGCTGATATGGGCAATTACGAGCAAGCCATAAGGCTGCATAAAAGGGCAGTCTCGGTAAATCCTTATTATGCTAACGCTCATTACGGGCTTGCCATTGCCCATGAGGGTAGTGGCAATATTCAGGAGTCTATTATGCATTGGCAGCGTTACCTGGATATTGGCCCTAAAACAGGTCAGTGGCATCAGAGAGCACTGCGCAATATCGAGAGACTTGGCTCTCTACAAAAGAGCAGAGAGTCGTTAATTCGGAGGTAGGTCTTGCAGAGCAGCAGTAATAATAGATACCTTCTTCTTCAGGTAATAGTCGTACTGGCCCTGAGCTTGATTATGGCTGTCGCCACCAGTGCGCGAACTCGGGTGTGGGAGAGTTCGGTTGCTCTGTGGAGCGATACCTCGCAGAAGGGGCCTTCAAGGTACAGGGCCGCTAATAATGCCGGGGCAGCTCTTCTGGCCGAAAAGAAGTATAGCGCAGCGACGGCCTATCTGATCAGGGCGGTGACGGCCAACCCACTCAGTGTCGAGCCTCATTACAATCTTGGTATAGCCTATATTCAGCAAAGGGATATGGCCTCTGCGCTGCCACATTTTAAGGAGGTTTTAAAGATCAACGATAGCCTTAAAGGCGGTCATTTCGGGTACAGGGCACATTTAAAAATGATTATAGGTTCAGCGGCTAATCTTGGCAACTTATATAGTATGCGAGGTGAGTTGGATACTGCTATCTATTACTATAAAGAGGCCCTTGCGTTGTCCCCGGTAGCACCCTCAGTGCGCTTTAATCTGGCCCAGGCCTACCAAAGGGTTGGGCAAACAGATAATGCGATACTAGAACTTGAGCAGCTTCTGCGCGTAAACCCCACTGACCGGGGTGCAAAGCGTGCTCTTTTGCAGTTAAAAAAATAATGAAAATATGTTATAATATTAGTATTATGGGTTTATATAAACGTTATCTGATCGTAGGCTTTACGGCGGCTTTGTTGGTTGTTTTTGTCTTTTTCCCAGCCCCTTCGTTCAGTGGAGAAAGTGAGAAAGAACCCTCGCTCTCACCAAGGCTCAAATTTACTATTAAGGGGTTTTACTCAGATAACTTTTTAAACCCGGTAGGCATATTTATAGACAGGGAACGTAACGAGGTTTATGTCGTAGACAATGAGCGTGATGAGATCTTTATCTTTGACCAGATCGGTACCCCGATCTTTAGGTTTGGGCGAAAGGCGGGCAAGAGGGTTCTTTCTACACCGATAGATTTGGTAGTAAGGGACGGCTTAATATATGTTTCGCAGGAAGGCAAACCATATGTCGAGGTCTTTGACCAGATGGGTAATTCCGTTAAGAGGATAACTTTTCCGGTTGAATCATTTGCCCCGGGTAATATGGATATAGATCAAGATGGCAATATATATGTTGTCAATAAAAAGCTTGGCGAGTGCTATGTCCTAGACTTGCAGGATGCGGTTGTAAGGACGATAGGGAAGGGGTTGAAGTCTTTATCCGGCGTGGCAGTAGGGACAGACAAGGTTTATCTTATCACTCCTTTTCCTTCGCGCACCAGGGTTATAAATGTATATACATTGCTTGGTGAGTTCATCGCAGGCTTTGAGCAGATCGATAGCAGAGGCGGCACACTTATGCTGCCAATGGCCGGTAAGGTTGACTCCAGAGAGTATCTCTGGTTGGTAGATTCTTTAAAGGGCATACAGATTTATGATATGAATTACAAAAAGATTAGCTATTTCGGAAGGTTAGAAACTCGCAAAGAAATGCTTCACCATCCCGTTGATATTGACTTTTCTTTAAGCGGTATGATATATGTAGTTGATAAAGAGACCAAGAGTGTAAGTGTCTTTAATTAATGGTGTTTTATGCCTTTACTCGAAGCAGAGTGGACAAAGGATGAAAAAACAAGCCAAACAGAAGTCTTTTGATCAAGCCGGAGTTCTTCAGGTATGCAGATCATTACAGCCATTGCGTTTTATTGTAATGGCTGTTTTTCTACTTCTGTTTTGTTCTGTCTTTTTTCTGAGTTTTTCTGTTACCCCGGCCTTCTCGGGTGAGTATCATGCGAGTGCGGAGGAGACTACTACGGGTATTGAGACTCTGGCCTGTTCGCAGTGTCATACCATGCACGGCTCTCAAGGCGGGCAGTCGCTTCTTTATGAAGGCAGCACCTTGACGTCAAAGCTTTTAAGGGCCTCCTCTGTTACCAATCTGTGTTTGTACTGTCATGGTTCGAGCAGCCCGGGTTTTGTTGGGTGGGACGCCAGAGTCCCGCCGCAGGTCGAGAACAATCAGCAGAACTATACTCCATCGGCAGGAGACTTCAAACATAATAACTTTACTAATGAGGGCAACAG
Organism: uncultured Thermodesulfobacteriota bacterium; assembly: GCA_964618745.1. Classification (GTDB taxonomy): domain Bacteria; phylum Desulfobacterota; class GWC2-55-46; order GWC2-55-46; family DRQE01; genus JAJRSM01. Next base: position 3,455 of record CAZUFI010000031.1, read on the forward strand.
GCACAGCATTGGTTCTGATGTCAGTTCTTTGCCGCCGCCAGGGTATTCCGGTACATGGAGTGATGTTACCGCAAGGTATGGCACGGAATTTAACTGTGAGTTCTGCCATGACCAGCACGGTAATACCAATTACAGGAATCTGCGCTTTAATCCGGGCGTACCGACCGATGATAATGACTCGTCGTCTAACAGGGTCTTGGTTACTTATGCATACGGTACTGTCTCAGACCCTAACGATAATACAAAAGACGTAAATTACTGGGGGGCAGGGGCCAATACTCCTTCGGCAAATAAATTTACCCGTTCGCGTGTCCGTTTCAGACGCGCCCCTCTTGATAGCGATAGCCCGGCGCGCGGCATAGCGGCCTGGTGTGGTAAGTGTCACGTTGATTTTTATGGTCCAAGTGGCGCATCCAATATGGGTGGCGTCGCCAGTGGTGGTGCAGTTGGTGCGGGTGATAATAACTCTTCGGCAAGTAGTCCGTGGGTTAGGCACCCGGTCGCTGATGTTAATATGGGTATAGCCAGTACTAATCTTCATGTTGATGCAACCAACTGGGCTTCGGTAAGTACTAAGGCGCGTCATATAAACCCAGACGGAGTTTCGGGCAATATTGATGACCAGCCATTTTGCCTTACATGTCATTACGCGCACGGAGGGGGTAACCCCAACAGCGGTGGTACTCCAGAGCTTGACCATACGAACCTGGCCTTTGTAGACGGCGCAGGCAGGGTGAATATAGAGACCGGCTACAGCACCGCTACAGGTATGATCCGTAACCTCTGCCAGCAGTGCCATAACCAATAATTGGTTCTTATAATCTGCATATAGTTAGACGGTCAGCGACCCCGCGTCCATCAAGGTAGCGGGGTTTATATTGTCCGGGAGGAGTCTGGAAATGAAGAAGGTCCTTTTATTTATTATTGCTCTGGCGTTTATCTCTTTACCCGTTACTGCTATAGCCTCTAAAGACGCAGTCAGTGGGATTGTTATGCCAAAGCCTCCTGCCTATAAGAGTAAGGCCGAACTTACGGTAGAGATCAAGAGGCTTGAGGCTCTAACAGACAGCCGCAGCTGGCAGCAGGACTTTACTCTTGGCGTGGCCTATATGCATGCAGGCAAGGTTAGTTCCTCCCTTGCGCTTTTAGAGCAGGTGATCGAGCAGCGCCCTGATTTTTTAAAGGTATATGAGCCAATCGGCATGGCGCGTTTTAAGGGCGGCGATATGGAAGGGGCTCTCAAGGCATGGCAGCAGGCACTGAAGGCAGACCCAAAGGCCATTCATCTTAAAAAGATGATAGTCCTGGCTGGTGACAGGCTGGTACTTTCCAGACGAGTAGAAGGGTTGCTTAAAGGTCTCGATGCGGATAAAGAAAGTAGTTGGGAGAGCCAGCTGAAGTTATCCCGGCTGTATCTTAAACTCAGAGAGCCGGATAAGAGCCTTATTCACGTCAATAAAGCTATAGCTTTAAAGGGCGAGGATGCAATATTGCTTGAGGCGCAGGGCATGGCCCATGCAGGTGGTGGCGAGTTCATGCTCGCAGCCGGTGCCTTTAAAAAGGCCTCGGCCATGGCCCCGGAGCAAGGTCCATTAAAGCTCAGGTTGCAGAGGATGCTGGCCGATATGGAGACCCTCTTAAGACGTACAAAAGCCAAAGCGGAGTCCGGCGAGGATTAGCAGTAAAAGACATTTGTGTCTTGTTCCTTTAAGTAGTTTTTTTGCCTGTTTATTTACAGGTGAACTCTCAGAATAAAATCGTGGAGATCTTACGGCTTTAATGTTCAGAGTTTTGAAAATTGTGGAAAATGCATAGTAGCAGGTGTTTTATTGGTCCTTTTTGCATTTTTAACTTGCAAGTTATTTTTAGATGGGTTAAATGAAATGAACTAAACTACTTCAGGAGGAGTTAGTAATGGCAAAACCTATGACCAAGTCAGAAGTGATTGAGCATCTTGCTAAGAAGACAGGACTAACAAAAAAGGACGTCAACACAGTCCTTGGCGAGTTTACGTTACTTGCCTACAAGCAGGCCAAAAATGATTTCACTATCCCTGGCATTGGTAAGCTTTCAGTTGTTAGAAGAAAGGCCAGAAAGGGAAGGAACCCACAGACAGGCGAAGACATCAAGATTCCAGCAAAGAATGCAGTGAAGTTCAAGGTTGCAAAGGCATGCAAAGACGCGGTTGTAGGTTGTAAGAAGTAAAGCGAATTAATAATCTATATTATTATGGTTTTAACGGGGTACTAACCGGATGATTGTTAAGGCAAATTGTTCAGTTAATACCCCGTTTTTTTTATTTCTTCTGATGATTTAGTCTTGTCTTTTTTCGCGTTGATACTACTTGACCCGTCCTTGTTTATTGTGTTATTTTTTTTAGATGAAGGTACTTGTAACAGGAGGGGCTGGTTTTATCGGGTCACATCTGGTCGATACGCTCCTCTTGCGTGGCGATAGCGTCGTTGTCATTGATAACTTCAATGATTATTACGATCCAGCACTTAAGCGTGAGAATCTGGCGGTAGCTATAACCAATCCAGCCCTTACTCTCCATGAAATAGATATCAGGGACGCAGAAGCCGTTACGACGGTCTTAGATACCGAGCGGCCTGATGCGGTATGCCACCTGGCGGCACGCGCCGGGGTGCGCCCATCTATTGAGGATCCAATATTGTACGAACAGACCAACTGCCTTGGCACGATGAATATCCTTGAGGCAGTAAAAGGTATCGGGCTAAAGAACTTTGTCTTTGCGTCTTCTTCTTCGGTATACGGGGAAAATAGCAAAACGCCATTTTCTGAGGAAGACCCGGTAGAGCATCCTATATCACCGTATGCAGCGACCAAGAGGGCCGGGGAGCTTATGCTCTATACTTACGCCCATCTTTACGCCTTGCCGGTGACCTGCCTGCGCTTTTTTACGGTATACGGTGAACGGGGCCGCCCGGATATGGCGGTAGCGAGATTTACCAGGTTTATTGACGAGGGTAGTGCGCTACCGGTCTACGGCGATGGTACGGCAAGGCGCGACTTTACATATATCGGTGATATAATCAAAGGGGTTGTTGCGGCAATTGATCAGCCGCGTCGTTATGAGATAATAAATATCGGCGGCTCCGGGGTTATTACCGTTAACCGCCTTATTGAGGTTATAGAAGACAAGCTAAGTAAAAAGGCATTGATCGACTACTCCGCACCCTTTGCAGGGGACGTGCCTGTTACCAGCGCGGATACGCGCAGAGAAGAACGCTTGCTGGGTTTTGTGCCAAGCGTAGATATCGTCGAGGGGATAGGACGCTACGTCGCGTGGTATCTAAATCGTAAGGCAGGGCGGCAGGGTTAGAGTCACGATTATTCGGAGGTTAGAATTAACACAATGAAAAAACTTTTTATAAAAGACCTTAAAGAAAAGCAAAGGGTAGATACCACCTTGCTCGTAACGCGCAAAACACTTGGCGTTAGCAAGGCCGGTAAACCGTATCTGGCATTAAAGTTAATGGATTGTTCAGGAGAGCTCGACGCGCGCGTCTGGGATAACGCAGAGTCCATTGCAGAGGGCTTTAGCTTAGATGACGTAGTGCGTGTAAAGGGATCGGCCCTTGCCTATCAGGGAAAGATGCAGCTTAATCTGGGTAGTATCAAGGCCGTTAGTGATGACGAATATAGTTTGCGTGATTACCTGCCAGCCTCCAAGCGAGACCCGCAGGAGATGGTCAAAGAGCTTGATGCCTTAATAGCAGATATTAAAGACCCATTTATAAAAGGCCTCTTGATGGCTATGCTTGGCGATGGTGGCGAGCTGCGAGTAAGGTTTATGCAGGCCCCTGCCGCAAAGATGATGCATCATCCGTATCTTGGGGGGCTGCTTGAGCATGTCTTATCGCTCTGTGGTCTGGGGGTGGCCGTAAGCGGGCACTATAAAAACCTGAATAAAGACCTTTTGCTCGCAGGCCTTATTCTGCATGATATCGGCAAGGTCTTTGAACTGACCTATGAGCGTTCATTTGGTTACTCTGACGAGGGCCGCTTGATCGGGCATATTACCATCGGCACAGAGCTTGTTGATTCGTATATGAAAAAGATACCTGACTTTCCTGAAGAACTTCGCATGCAGCTCAAGCATCTTTTGCTTAGCCATCATGGCACGCTTGAGTATGGTTCGCCAAAGAGGCCGAAGACCCTGGAGGCTCTGGTGCTTTCATACCTGGATGATCTGGATGCAAAGGTAAATGCCGTAGAGACGATTATGGAGGACCCCGCAGGGGAAGAACTCTGGAGTCCTTATCAGAGGATCTTCGAGAGATATATTTATAAAAAAAGATACCGTTACGAAGAAGATGGCGGTGAGCTGGAATCTTCACTAGGTGTTGCTTTGACACCTCCGCCACTGTCTGGAGTGATACCCCCAGCACCATCTGGAGAGCCAGAAGAGCCAAAGGTAAAGGTAGAAAGCAAAAGTAAAGTTGTTCAAGAGCCTGATTTTTTTAAATAGTGCAGGTGCTATTTTTATAGAGGTTAATTTTTTTCAGTCCTACAGGAGCGAGAATGGATACATACTATAACCCGGAAGACCTTTTAAAGTTCTCTGAGATGGGCGAGGATGCCCCTGAGCTGTGGAAGAAGTTTAATGAGTGGTACGGTGAGGTCTTTAAGGCCGGAGCCCTTAGCGAGAGAGAGAAGGCCCTTATGGGGCTTGCCGTCGCCCATGCCGTGCAGTGTGCTTATTGTATAGATGCCTTTACCAAGTCTTCTCTGGAAAAAGGCGCTGATTCCGATCAGATGACCGAGGCAGTACATGTGGCTGCGGCTGTAAAGGGTGGCTCGGCTCTTGTGCATGGTTTGCAGATGAAGAAGATTGCAAAAAAGATGGGGCTTTAGTTATGGCCAGGCACGGACGCTATCTCTTGGGAGATCTTCGTTTCAAGCCAATCGAGGATACGTTAGAAGAGCATGGGCTTAGTCCGGTAGTCGCCAGTGGCGTAAAGACGCTTCAGATAAATATGGGTGCTGCCTGCAATATGAGCTGTGCTCATTGCCACGTAGAGGCAGGCCCTGATAGATCTGATATAGAAGAGCATACCGGGCGTGATGTGCTTGAGCAGTGTCTGCGTGTTATAGATGCCTTTGGGATACTTACCGTTGATATAACAGGCGGTGCTCCTGAGATGAACCCGAATTACAGGTGGTTTTTAAAGGAATGTAGCGCACAGGGGTTGCGCATTATAACGCGTACGAACCTTAGCATATTGTTGGAAGAAGGCTACGAGGATATGGTTACTTTTTTTGCGGCCCGTAGGGTCGAGATTATTGCATCTTTGCCTTTTTATACAGGTGCTGTGACCGATAGGATCAGGGGAGAGGGGGCATTTGACCGTTCTATCAAGGCCCTTAAGCTTTTAAATGACCTTGGTTACGGTAAGCCCGATACCGGGCTTTTACTGAGTCTTTTATATAACCCGGCCGGTGCTTACGTCTCGCCTTCGCAGGGGGCGATAGAGGCGGACTACAGGAGAAGGCTTAAAGAAGACTATGATATATACTTTACAAATCTCTTTACCCTGACAAATATGCCTGTTGGCCGCTTCTTTACCTTTCTGGAGCAAAGCGGTAATCTGGGGCAGTATATTAACCGCTTGATTGATACCTTTAACCCCGAGGCCGCCAGCAATGCTATGTGTAAAGACATTATCTCGGTCGGTTGGGATGGTACGTTATATGATTGTGACTTTAACCAGATGATGTTTTTAAAGTGTACGGTCGAGCACCCGACGATCTGGGACTTTGATATGAAGGTTCTGGAGGGTAGGCGTATCGTGGTCGGTCTGCATTGCTACGCGTGTATGTCAGGGGCCGGTTCGAGTTGTAGCGGAGAGACCTCGGAGCAGTAGGTATTTACTTTTAGTAAAAGATCAGGAAAAGGTCGGTAAGGTAGATATGGATAAGATAGTAGTCTTTGGTGGGACATTTAACCCTATTCATTACGGGCATATGCGTTGCGCAATCGAGGTCAGTGAGGCACTCGGCATACCTCGTGTAGTCTTTATGCCTGCTGCGACCTCACCGCACAAGAGCTGCGGCCCAGATATAGATGCCGACATAGATGCTGATATCGATGCCGAGATAAGGCTGCATATCGCAAGGCTCGGCACCTGCG
>CAZUFI010000031.1:9708-13880 GCA_964618745.1 uncultured Thermodesulfobacteriota bacterium
ATAGCGGAACTTAAAATAATACTTACGTAAGGAGTGTAGATAAACTGGACGCTATAACCACGGCACAGAAGGCCGTAAAATCAGCAAGAGAGAAGCATGCAACCGAGGTTGTGATGCTGGATATAAAGAAATTATCGTCGATAGCCGATTATGTAGTTATATGTGGTGCCGACTCAGAGCGTCAGGTCCATGCCTTGTCAAAGCAGATAGAGGACGACCTGCAACTTTTAAAGGTAAAGCCGCTTAGCATTGAAGGGCTTGGTGAGGACAAATGGGTACTTATGGACTATAACGATGTTATAGTCCATATATTTTTAACACCCGTCAGGGCCTATTATGACCTGGAAGGGCTCTGGGCCGATGCCGAGAGGATAGAGCTTGGTGACGATGATATGAATGACGATGTTGACTCGGCCCGGGCAAGTGGCTCTGCTGGTTAGCCCGCTTAAGAAGGCGGCCCAAGAAGTCGGCTAAGTCGCCGCAAGGTCTTGTAAGAAAAAAGAGTGAAGATAATATTCCTATCAGTTGGTAAGCTGAAAAAGGGCTATGCAAGCGACGGTGTAAGCGAGTACCTCGGTAGAATCAAGCGGTATATGCCGGTTGAAGAGGTAGTAGTCAGGGACGAATCCAGCGGCGGTAAGATCCCGAAGGTTGATGTTTTGCGTCGTGAGGGCCAGCGGCTCTTAGGTAAGCTAAAGCCGGGGGATATCGTTGTAGCCCTTGATGAACGAGGGCGTTGTCTTACTTCCCATGGGTTTGCAGCAGAGATGGAACGCTATATGGGCAGCGGTAAGAAGCGCATCTGTTTTGTCGTAGGCGGCGCGTACGGACTTAGCCCGGAGTTTAAGCAGTCGGCAGATCATCTCCTGCGGATCTCTGATATGATAATGCCGCATGATCTGGCAAGGCTTGTCTTATCCGAGCAGGTCTACAGGGCCTTTACTATTTTGAGAGGCGAGCCGTATTCTCACTGAGTCTGTTGTCTGGTCTGGCCTGGCCTGGTCGTAGCGCATCACGAGGCGATTTATTTTAGAGTAGCCGTAATCATAAACTATACCCGTCTGCGCCGGATAATTGCCAGCAGGGGAAAACAGCCTATGCATTCAAAGTTAATACTCTTTGTTATAATCTTTCTGGTCAGCGGGTTCTTCTACCTGCATACCATCAATCCATTTGAAATAACCATCTCACTTTACGAGGGCTATAAATATACCTTCCCTGTAACGGTGATTATCTTCGCGGGCTTTATCGTCGGTATAGTGCTGATGGTCTTTAATTCCTTTATCGTCGATCTTAAACGCGCGGTAATGGACTTTAAAAACCGTCGTAAGATAAAGGCGCGTGAGGGCTTTGAGGAGAAGTTCAGGAAGGGCTCTATGGCTTTGGCCAAAGGGAACTCAAAGGATGCGGTAAAGATCTTTGAGGGTGCTTACTTAAGTGATGTCGAGGCCCCGCAGCTGCGTAAAGAACTGGTAATGAAGCTTGCAGAGGCCTGCAGTGCGCAGGAGAACTTCGTACGCGCTACCGAAGTATTGGAAAATATGATGCGCAAGATAGGCGATGATATAGAGCTTTTATTTGTCCTTGTAAAGGTCTCTATAAGCTCAGGAGAAATAGTCCGTCAGGAGCGATACCTAAGAGAGATAATACGCCTTGACGGCTCTAACGCAAGGGCTTTGGCCGGTCTTATCAGGATAATGATAATGGATCGTAACTTTAAAGAGGCCATAAACTTTCAGAGGACGATAATCTCTAATCTTCCGAAGGTCAAAAAAGGCGGTAAGCAGAGCGTAATCGACGACGAGAATAGCAGGCTTGTAGGCCTCTTATTCGACGGTGCTACCGTTGCCTATGATTCGGGGAATCAGCCTCTGGCCCTGTCTTATTCCGAGCAGGCACTTGCAATTGATAAGGGTTTTATTCCCGCCCATTTTATGATCGGCGATATTGATATTAAAAACGGCAAGCTCGACGAGGCCATCAAGAGATGGGAGAAGGCCTATGCCTCTACAAAGTCGCCTTTCTTCTTGATGAGGATAGAGGATATACACCTGGGGCGGACGATGCCTGACGAGGCACTGGCTCTTTATACCTCGGCCTTGAAGGATTCACCCGATAGCGTTGAGCTGCGGCTTTTGATGGCCAGGCTTCACCTGCGCCTTGAGATGATAGATATTGCAATCGACGGGCTGGTTGCTCTTGCCCTTGATGGTCACGAGAGTTTCTACAGGCGTGTGCTATTGAGTGAGGCGTACCAGAGGCGTAACCAACCGGATAAGGCCGCAGAGCTCCTGCAAAGCGCAATTGCGCTGGACGGCGAGCTTACCCCGCCCTTTACCTGCTCTGAGTGTGGCTTTAGCAGAGGGCAGTGGTTTGGCAGGTGTCCTGATTGCGCCAGCTGGAACTCGTGTTCTGTCAGTAGCCTTTCTGCTGGTAGTGGCCATATCTCGCTTGGTAATGCTCTGCCCGCCACCAGCGGTATCGGTGGAGGAATAGGCGGCGGTGGTTTTGGCGCACGCCACGGGGTTTTAAGTGCTGGTGCTCCTGCAAAACGAGGTATCGCCTAGATGACCAAGCCAGTTATTCTGATCGTTATGGATGGTTGGGGTCTTTCCAGCAGAAGAGATGACAATCCGACGGCCACGGCGAACCTTCCTGTTATAAATAGACTTATGGAGACGATGCCGCTTACGATGCTCAGTACGTCTGGTTCTGATGTAGGATTGCCCGGCGGGCAGATGGGGAACTCCGAGGTCGGCCACCTTACGATGGGGGCGGGCAGGGTTGTTTTTCAAGAGCTTACCCGGATAAACAGGGCAATAGAAAGCGGCGAGCTGGCGACTAATCCTAAGTTGGTAGCCTTGCTTGAGGATATAAAAGACCGTGGCTCTGCCTTGCACCTGATGGGGTTGCTCTCCGATGGCGGCGTGCATAGCCATCAGGAGCATCTGTACGCGCTTATGAGGGTCGCAAAGGACTTTGGTATAGGTAAGGTCTTTATAGATGCAATCCTTGATGGCAGGGACACTCCGCCCAAGAGCGGTAAGGGCTATATGCAGGCCCTGCTCGGTAAGATCGATGAGATAGGGATCGGTCAGGTGGCAACGGTGAGCGGGCGGTTTTATGCGATGGACAGGGATAAACGCTACGAGCGAGTAGAGCTTGCCTACCGCGCGATTGCTGAGGGTAAGGGGGCAGAGGCAGGTGATCCGTTAGCTGCAATAGAGGCCTCATACGCAGGAGAAGAGACCGATGAGTTTATGCGCCCGGCGGTGATTACCGATAGCGCAGGGCCGGTCGGGGCCATCGGTGACGGCGATGGTTTTATATTTTTCAACTACCGGGCCGACCGTGCCAGAGAGATAACAGAGAGCTTTGTCCTGGACGACTTTACCGGCTTTCAGAGAAAGAAGAGGCCACCATTATCGGCCTTTCTTACGATGACCGAGTACGATGCGACCCTTCCTGTTAATAGTATTTTCTCTCCCGAGCATCACGCAAATATTCTGGGCGAGGTTATTAGTAAAAATGGCGTAGGTCAATTCAGGATTGCAGAGACCGAGAAGTACGCGCATGTGACCTTCTTTTTCAACGGTGGGCGTGAAGAACCATTTGTCGGTGAGGAGAGGTTGCTCTTGCCCTCACCGCGTGATGTTGCTACGTATGATCTGGCCCCGCGTATGCGTGCCGCTGAGATAGCAGAGGCGACGGTTAAGAGAATGGACGAGGTAGATGACGGTTTTATTTTAGTTAACTTCGCAAACTGCGATATGGTAGGTCATACAGGTAATATGGATGCGGCGGTGATTGCCTGTGAGGCAGTAGATGCCGGTGTTGGAAAGATTCTGGATAAGGCACGGGAGAAGGGGGTCGCTGTTATGATAACAGCAGACCATGGCAATGTTGAGCAGATGATTGATTATGCCAGAAACTGCCCGTATACGGCCCATACGACAAACCCCGTGCCGCTGATCTATGTTGATAAAGATGCCGTCGGGGTACACCTTAAAGAGGGCGGACTTGCAGATATCGCACCGACCGTCTTAAAGGTTATGGGGCTTGTCATTCCGGTAGAGATGACAGGTAAGCCGCTTATTTAGGGTTGCTGGTATTTGGTTAGGCCATCTCGGCCTGCCTTGTTGCTGGCTACTTTAAGTTTTTACAGGGGTTGC
>CAZUFI010000032.1:0-5593 GCA_964618745.1 uncultured Thermodesulfobacteriota bacterium
CTCGGTCTGGCCACTATGCAGGAGACGACGGCCGAGCTCTCAGATCTGGCCGATGCCTGCCTCGTGCTCGCCCACGAGTTTTGTCTGGATGAACTTACCGCCCGGTACGGAGAACCTGTTTATTTCGACAAAAATAAAACCGAAAAAAAAGCCGAGTTTTCTATCATAGCCCTTGGCAAGCTCGGCGGTCGCGAGCTTAACTTTTGCTCGGATATAGATCTCTTGTATATCTATACGACCGAGAAAGGTGAGAGCAGAGGCATCGCGGATAATAAAAGATCTATTATTAGTCTACATTTATTCTTCCAAAAGCTTGGTCGTCAGATCACAAAGATGATCTCTACCGTTACCGATGACGGCTTTGTCTTTAGGGTAGATCTGGACCTGCGCCCCGAAGGGCGCAGCGGAGAGCTAGTAAACTCTCTAAGGAGTGCCGAGGTCTACTACGAGTCCTGGGGACGTACCTGGGAGCGCAGCGCCATGATAAAGGCACGGCCCGTTGCCGGGGGCAAGGGGCTTGGTAAGGCATTTCTCAAGATGATAAGCCCCTTTGTCCATCGCCGCTCTATTGATTTTACGGCACTGGAAGAGATCAAGACAATGAAAGAACGCATTGATATTGATCTACTGCGCAGAAGCCCGAATACAATAGATGTAAAACTTGGCGAGGGTGGAATTCGCGAGATTGAGTTCTTCTGTCAGGCCCTGCAACTTATATATGGCGGCAAAGACCCGGAGATCAGAGAACGCTCCACCATGAAGACGATAGACAGACTTCAGGAAAAGGGTCTACTTATAAAAGACCATGCCGAGACCTTAAAGTCCGGCTATATATACCTGAGAGACCTGGAGCACCGCATCCAGATCGTAGAGGGCCGCCAGAGCCAGGCCATCCCGCTCGGTAGCGTAGAGATAGAACGGCTTGCACGTATGATGGGCTTTAAGAGTGAGGCAGGGAAGACCGCGACCGAGCTATTTCAGAGTAGTTATAAAGATACTACGGCCAAGGTCTATAATATCTATAGAACTCTGTTTTATGGTGCTGAGGACGAACTGCAAAAAGAAACCCCTAAAGATATCTATCTGCTTTTTTCAGAGCTGAATGAAGAAAATGATATTCCCGAAGAAATCGGAAAGATCCTTCTCAGCTACGGTTTTTCTCCGACAAGAGAAAACCTTGATAGGATAAAGCTTCTACGCGACGCACCGAGCTATCAGCGCATATCCCAGACCTCTCGCAGTATGCGAGAGAAGCTTGCACCGTTTCTAATTGCCAAGGCCGCTCTAGCACCAGACCCTGATATGGCGATAGTAAATACCGAGCGTTTTCTCTCTACCGTTGGTGGGCGCAGGGTGCTATACGCCCTGCTGGCCGAGAACCCGGCGCTTACGACACTGCTTATTCGTGTCTTTGGTTCAAGCTTGTATTTGGCAAATGCCCTGATCGAACGTCCTGAAAACCTGGAGATACTGCTTTCCTCCGAGCTATCAAGGCCTATAAAGGAGGATTTTATAGATGAATTATCAATGCTTCTTTCACGCTCTGAGTTTTACGAAGAAAAACTGGATATCATCCGACGTTATAAAAACCAGGAATTCTTCAGGATCGGGATAAACGACCTACAAGAAAGAATAACCACCTATGAGATCTCGGATCAAGTAAGCAGGCTTGCCGAGGCCATTCTGGAAACGGCCCTCACACTTGCCAAAGAAGAACTAAAAGGTAAGTACGGCGAGCCATCATTAGATGGATTTTTTGTTATAGGCATGGGCAAGCTCGGTGGTCGAGAGCTGATCTACGGCTCTGATCTTGATGTTTTTTTTGCGTACTCTGAGGGTCCTGGGGAGGATGGCAGGGCCGATACAGGTACTGCTGGTATGAGCTCCGGGCCAAAGGTCATAACCGACCATGAGTTCTTCGTACGCCTTGCGCAGCGCATTATCAGTATAATATCGATCAAAACCTCTGAGGGCGCGGCCTTTGAGGTAGATACAAGGCTTCGCCCCTCTGGCAACGCAGGGCCGCTTACAGTATCTAGGACGGCCCTGCTAAGCTACCACAAAGACAAGGCACAACCCTGGGAACGGCAAGCAGCACTAAAGGCTCGGGTCGTCGCCGGCAACAAAAAAGAGGGCAAAAAGGTCATCAAAGAACTACAAGAGATCACCGCCAAAAGAGGGCTTTCCCCTGAAGATGCCAAAGAATTGCTGAAAATCAGAAAAAGAATGGAGCTGGAGATCGCCAAAGAAGATGCCGAAACCCTCAATATCAAGACCGGCCACGGTGGCCTCGTCGATATTGAGTTTGTAGCTCAAGCACTTTTTATGCGCAATATGAAGGCAGATAAAGATAAAAAACTTACACCACAGGACACCCAGTCCATGCTCAAGGAACTAGTAGCCGATAAAATATTAGATAATGAACAATTTCAAGTACTTAGCACCTCATATAGCTTCTATAGATTGATAGAGACAAGGCTACGTATTATGCAGGACAACGCAGACTGTAGGCTTTACTACCTTGAAACAGAAGGGGCCGGGCCAGATCTTGATCTACCGGATCAAGACCTAAGTAAAAAGCTTGAGGCAACGGCCTCTCTAGCCAGAAGAGCTGGTTATAGCGGCAAGACAGCCGGTCTTGAGCTGGTTAAAGACTATAAGGAAAGATCCAGACAGGTACGAAGAATATATTCAGATATAATGGAGAAACTTTGTCAGACCGAGCAGTAGATATTTTCATAAAAACACCCCTACCCAGAGGCAAAAGTACCTGTAATCCACAGCCCGTCATATATTAAATAAACCTTGATAACTAAAGCGGTTTCTGCTAAAGTATCACTTCATTTGTCTATAATGGCTGGTAATAAACCATTGCGAATAATACTATGACTTTTTTAAGAATGAAGAACCTATGGACTCTGCTGAAATTTGGAAAAACTGCATCGATGATGTTGGCAAACATATCAGTGCTCAACATCTGGCGACCTGGTTTAAACCTATCAGGGTCTTAGGTGGCAATGAGTCTACGCTTGAGCTGGAAGTACCAAATCGTTTCTTCATGGAGTGGATAAAAGATCATTACGCGCTTCTTATCCATGATGTTTTACGTAAAAATACTAAGAAGGATTTTTCTCTAAAATGGAAGGTCTCGTCATCAGAGGCGGCAAAGATAGAAAATACGCCGCAGATGCCTTCGCTGAAAAAGCAGACGACGACAAAAAAGAAAAAAGGTGCGAGCAGTAAAAACCCTTTAAGTTCCAAGTATACCTTTAAGAACTTTGTAATCGGTAAAGATAATGAATTTGCGCATGCCGCCTGTTCTGCCGTCTCCGATCATCTGGGTAGTAAATATAATCCACTTTTTATCTACGGTGGTGTTGGACTTGGCAAGACCCATCTGCTCCAGGCCATTGGCAATAAGGTTTTGGAAGGTTCTGAGGATATAAATATATGCTATTACACCTCAGAACGTTTTATGAATGAATTTATAAATTACGTTAGTCGCCAGAAGATGGCTGAATTTCGTAAAAGGTTTCGTAATGTTGATCTTTTATTGATCGATGATATACAGTTTTGGAGCGGCAAAGAGAGGACTCAAGAAGAATTCTTTCATACATTTAACGCTCTTTATGAAGCACATAAGCAGATTGTCGTTACAAGTGATAAATTCCCTAAAGATATAAAAGGGATGGAAGAAAGATTAAGAAGCCGCTTTGAATGGGGTCTGGTCGCAGATATTCAGCCACCGGATACAGAGACTAAGATTGCTATACTTAAGACAAAAGCCAAGGCAGATGGAATAACATTGCCTGATGATGTGGCACATTGGCTCGCTTCTGTAAATAGCACCAATGTACGAGAGTTAGAGGGTTATCTAAACCGGGTTATTGCTGTATCTAGCCTTACCGGTAAAGAGATAAACCTAGAAATGAGCAAAGATGCACTTAAAAACCTGACGAGTTTTCAAGATGAACGTGTTCTTTCTATAGAAGAGATACAGAAAGCTGTTGTTCTTCATTTTAATATTAAGATATCGGATCTTAAATCAAAACGTCGCCACAAGACCATAGCAACACCACGTCAGATAGCAATGTATCTGGCACGTAAATACGGTAAGTTTTCTTTTCCTGAGATCGGCGATAGCTTTGGAGGGAAGGATCATTCTACCGCGATACATGCTGTAAAAAAGATAGAAAAAGCAATGCAAGAGGATACAGAAATTAGACAAGCAGTTAATAGACTTATCAACAATCTAGGTGTTGGTTAGCTGTGAAGTCTTTATGAACAACTCTGTATAACTTTGACCTTTTATTTGTTTTTATGGTTTTCTGTTGATAACTGTTTATAAAGGCATGAGTTATTAAAAAGTTATTAGCATATTAATAACAGCTTTTTGTTTTTGTTTTTAGTAGGTTATATCGAATATAGAGATATACACAGCCCTTACTACTATCTATTACTTTAAAATATTCTTTTATAAGGAGTAGAAAGAATGAAGTTCAGTATAGATAAAAATGAATTTATAAAGATCTTACAAAGAGTCCAGGGAATTGTAGAAAAAAGAAACACAATGCCTATTTTGGCAAATGTTCTTTTAGAATCTACTTTAGGTGGAATCAATGTTATAGCTACGGATCTGGAGATATTTATAAAAGACAGATGTGAGGCAAATGTAGTTGAAGAAGGAAAGATAACGGTAAATGCCAGAAAGATCTTTGAAATAGTCAGGCAGATGCCAAAAGAAGAAATAGAGGTAAATACTAGCGGAGATCATAAGATAACCTTAAAAAGCGGAAAGTCACGTTTTAATATTGTTGGTTTACCGTATACAGAGTTCCCTGCATTTCCGACGATAGAGGAAGAAGGGCTTACCAGGATTGATCCAGAGGTTTTAAAAGATATGATAGACAAGACCTCATTTGCGGTATCTCAGGACGAGACGCGTTATAATATAAATGGTTTTTATATGGAGAAAAAAGAGAATACAACTAGATTTATAACAACGGACGGGCACAGGCTTGCTATAATTGAAAAAAATGCAGAGAAGATATCTGCTGTAGAAGAAGGTGTGATTCTACCAAGAAAAGGTGTCGGCGAGTTACGCAAGATACTGGAAGAAAAAGAAGGCGCATTTATGCTTGGTATAACAAGTAAAAGTGCGACGATGAAAAAAGACAATACACTTATAAATATAAGGCTAATTGAGGGTGAGTTCCCAGACTATAAGCAGGTTATTCCAAAGGGGAATAATAAAGACCTTAAGGCCGATAGATTACTATTGTTAGAGTCTTTAAAAAGGGTCTCTATATTATCTTCTGATAAAGTAAAGGGTGTTAAATTTGCACTTTCAACGAATAAATTGGTATTATCTACCTCAAGCCCTGAGCTAGGGGACGCTACCGAGGAGTTAGAAGTAGAGTATCAGGATGAGGATTTAGAGATTGCCTTTAATGCAAAATACTTTATAGAAGCCCTTGATGTTATAGAAGAAGAAAAAATAGTACTTAAACTTAAAGATCAATTAAGTCCAGGCATTATTCAGCCCGATGGTGTAAGTGAATATACCTATGTTATTATGCCGATGCGTCTTTGA
>CAZUFI010000032.1:5693-7036 GCA_964618745.1 uncultured Thermodesulfobacteriota bacterium
AGTAAGTAAAAGATAAAAGTAGTAAAATAAAAACAGAAAACTTCAATTAGAAGGTTGAAGACTAGAAAAAAAGGAAGGACGAAAAGATGAAAAGAACATATCAGCCAAGCAATGTTAAGAGAAAAAGAACCCATGGTTTTCTTCAAAGAATGGCAACCTCTGGTGGTAGAGCCGTAATTAACAGAAGAAGAGCAAAGGGGCGCAAGCGTCTATCCGTAACAATAGGATGCAATAAGTAATAGTGGTCGAGACTTGTCTTAAAGATCATAAAAGACAGGACAATTCTTTTAAAAGAGAAGAAAGACTTCTTAGTAAAAAGGATTTTTTAAAGATAAGGAAAAAAGGTATAAGGCTTCTTACGGGAAGCTTTATAATTTTTGCGCATAAAAACAACTACGGTTTTAATAGACTCGGCATTGCAGCGAGCGTACGCGTAGGTAATGCCGTTAGGCGCAATAGAATAAAGAGACTTTTAAGAGAGTTCTTCAGACTCAATAAAAATATCTTTCCTAACTCCACAGATATCTTTATCTCCGTTAAAAAAGAAGCAAGGGTTGGTAAGCTCAGCGATGTTGAGCAGGAGCTAACCCCTGTTGCAAAGAAGTTTTGTCTAAAACAAAGGCAGGCTGCAAAAAGGCCAGCGCTTTAAAGGTCTATATTTTAGTACAGGATAAAGGCTTAGGGTTTTATAAGATGGTTAAAAAAATATTGAGTTATATTATTATTTTTTACCAGCAGGTCGTTTCACCGGGTTTACCTAAAACCTGCCGTTTTTATCCGTCTTGTTCTGAGTACGCCCTGGATTCTATCGCAGAGCACGGTGCAGGCCAGGGTCTGTTAAAGGCCATCTGGAGGCTTCTCAGGTGTCACCCATTTAATAGCGGTGGTTATGATCCGGTCAGCAAGAGAGCTAGTGAAGGAAAAAATAAAACCAGGTTCATCACCTCTTAAGAGAAAGCGAGAATATGAAAAACGATAAAAGAACTATAATACTTTTAATATTAACGATTGTGATCCTCTTCGGTTATCCGTATGTTATGAAGTTTCTCTTTCCGCCAACGGCAGAAGAGATCGCAAGGCAAGCGGAAAAGCAGGCTAAGATAAAGGCCGAGGCTAATGCAGAAAAATCAGATATCGCAGAACCTGCGGTGATGAAGGAATATTCAGCCGCAGAGATAAAGCCGACCGAGAAAGAAGAGTTGATAACCATTGAGACTCCCCTTTATAGGGCTGTAATATCAAGCTGGGGCGGTGGCGTAAAGAGCTGGGAACTCAAGAAGTTCCATAAGACGCGTGACCCACACTCGCCGCTTATAAATATTGCCCCGGTGTTGCATATAGAA
>CAZUFI010000032.1:7136-13784 GCA_964618745.1 uncultured Thermodesulfobacteriota bacterium
GGTCGTTTGGCTACGGACCTGACTAGTTTCTATAAAAAGCCAGGTGAAGGCGATGAAAAAAGTAGCTATGACTTTCATGTAGGCCCAGTCATAAAGGGAGCGGGCAAGATAAAGCGCCCTGATATAGAAGAGCCTAACCGTAAGTCCGGCGATGATCCTATTGCATGGATAGGGCTGGAAGATAAATATTTTCTAATGGCACTTATTCCGCCGTTTGAGGGAAAGGGCAAAGAGACAGAGACAGAAGGTGAAGAAAGCGAGGTTGGCCGTTATGCCGCAACCTCTAAAACCTTATGGATAGCAGATGTCTCGGATGATGAATTTTCTTCGGCAACTCTGGCCAGGGTCTCTCTGGTAGAAAAGCTGAGGCTCGCAGACGGAGAGAGAGCGACGATTGAGCACATAGCTTTTATGGGCGTTAAAGACTATAACCGCCTTAAAAAGATAGGCAACCGTCTGGAAGAGGCGATAGAGTTTGGCTACTTTGCTGTTATCGCAAAACCGTGCCTGGTCCTGCTTAACTTCTTTAATAAGTATGCAAACAACTATGGTTTTGCGATTATTCTTCTTACCATTCTCTTTAAGATAATATTCTATCCCCTTACGAAGTACGGCTTAAAGTCTATGAAGAATATGCAGACTATGCAGCCGCAGATGAAGGCCATTAAAGAGAAATTTAAAGATGATAAGGTAAAGCGGAACAAGGCCACAATGGAGCTTTATAAGCGCAACAAGATTAATCCAATGGGCGGATGCCTGCCGATGATCTTGCAGATCCCGATCTTTATCGGACTTTACGAGGTGCTGGCCGTTGCAATCGAGCTTCGTCATGCTCCTTTTGCTTTTTGGTTGGTCGATCTTTCGGCTAAAGACCCTTATTATATTACGCCGGTTCTTATGGGTATCTCGATGTTCCTGCATCAGAAGATGACTCCTTCGGCTATGGACCCAATGCAGGCGAAGATGATGATGATTATGCCGGTGGTAATGACCTTTATGTTCCTGAATTTTCCTTCAGGCCTGGTCCTTTATTGGCTTGTTAATAATATCCTCTCGATTGTCCAGCAGTGGCAGGTTACGCGCGGCGCTGGCCCACCGACCGGTGGTGGTGGAGAGAAGGGAGTTGGTAAGAAAAAAGGCGGCGGAAAGACAAAGAAAAGGTTTGCTCTGCCGGGCCTTAAGATGTTAAGGGCTTAATAGAAAAGATACGTTTAGCAAATATATAATACGGGCCGCGACCTTTGGGTCGCGGCCTTTTTAATTAGTCGTGGTGTGGTTAGCTTTTTACAAAAGCTATAAAAAACTTTATTTAAAACAATGAACTCAACAGAAACAATAGCAGCGATAGCAACTGCGCCGGGCTCGGGCGGGGTCGGCATTATTAGGATAAGCGGAGCACGGGCCCTGCAGGCCGGGCTCTCGATCTTTACCTTTGCCTCGACTTTTTTTTCGCCCGATAATTCGCCCGAGCCGCAAAGGCTTTATTTTGGGGATATCTCTTTTTCCAAAGAAGGTCGCTGCGCGGATAAAGGATATTTCGTCTTTATGAAAGCGCCGAATTCTTTTACCGGTGAGGATATCGTAGAGCTTCATTGCCACGGCGGGCAACTTCTGCTGAATAAAATCTTAGAGTCTCTTTTACGTGGTCGTCAGCAAGGGGCAGAGCCGGTGCGTTTGGCCGAGCCCGGAGAGTTTACTAAGCGGGCTTTTTTAAATGGCAAGATAGATCTGATCGAGGCCGAGGCCGTCGCTGAGCTTATAGGCGCAACCAATGACTCGGCACTTGCGATGGCAAGCAACAGGTTGCAGGGTCGGCTGGCAAAGGAGATCGCTGAGATAAAAGAGAGTCTTGTTGAGTTGGTCAGCCGTGTTGAAGTGGAGCTGGATTTTGCAGAAGAAGAGATAGACGGCCTAGGTGATAAGAAGATTTTAGAAGCTCTCAATAGTATAGAGGCTAGAGTTAAGGTCTTGATTCAGGGCTACTGCGAGGCCTCGGCTCAGATGCAGGGCGTAAAGGTCGTGATAACAGGGCAACCCAATACAGGTAAGTCGAGCCTTTTAAATAGGCTTCTCAGGGAAGAGCGTGCGATAGTAACGCCGATTGCCGGAACGACCAGAGACGTAATTGAAGAGAGGGTCTTGATTAAGGGTTTGCCAGCAAGACTCATGGATACGGCTGGGCTTAGGCACGGAGAGTCAGTGCTGGTAGACGAGGTCGAGGCGATAGGCATCGAGAGAGCACGGGCGCAGGTAAAGGAAGCAAGAGTTGTTTTTTTTGTGGTAGATGGGTCAGAGCCGGAGCATAGCGGGGATATCGAGCTTTTAAAGAGCCTGCTGGAAGACTCTCTGGATAAAGAGACCTCAGAGAGAAAATTTATAATAGTAGCCAACAAGTCTGATAAAGAAGAAGCAGCAAAGAATAAAAAAATATTGGATGAATACGGTATGCCCGTGGTTTTTATCTCGGCCAAGAACGGTGCGGGAATAGAGGATCTGGAGGAGACTTTTTATAAGGTCGTAACCGGCCTTGATTATAGCAGTGAAAAGGCCTCGGTGCAGGGCGAGGCCTTTATAACGACAGTCAGGGAAAAAGACGCCCTGGATAAAACCCAGGAAAAGATCAGGCTAAGTAAAGAGGCCGTCTCAGCCGGGGTCGCGCGCGAGTGCCTGGCCCTGGAGCTTCGTGGCGCACTCGATGCACTTGGCTTTGTTGTAGGAGAGACGACCAGCGAGGATATTTTGAATAGAATTTTTTCGAGTTTTTGTATTGGTAAGTAAATTCAAAGGAGAACGGTATGCTAGGAAATATAAAAAGATTCTTTGAAAAAAACATTACAGGTAAAAAGGTAAGCAGTGGCATAACCTCAGAGAAGGTAACTGAAGATGGCCTCAGGCTTGCTACGGCAGCACTCCTCATTGAGCTGACAAGGGCCGATAGTCATGTAAAGGAAGAAGAACGTGAGGTCGTTACAAGGGCACTGAAAAAGGGCTTTGAGCTGACAGAGAGCGAGATCGAAGAATTAATTACCCTGGCCGAGGGCGAGGTCAAGGAGGCTATTTCGATCTTTCAGTTTACCCATCTTATTGATAAGGGTTTTTCCTATGAAAAGAAAAAAGAGATTGTTAGCCATTTATGGCAGGTAGCCCTGGCAGATGATGAGATGGAGAAGCACGAGGTGCACCTGATAAGAAAGGTCGCTGATCTCCTGCATGTTGCGCATAGCGATTTTATAGCCGCAAAGCAAGAGGCCAGAAAGCTCAGGTAGCAAGAGGCAGAGAAGTATAAATTCGTGACGGGTTTTGTTGCTGGTAGGGGTTGCTGATAGAGGCTATAAAGGTCTTTAGATAAAACCGGGTAGATTAGCCAGGAAGTTGTTTCTAGGGTTGACTGATCGTCCTTGCTTCGGCCTGCTCGGCCTCTCTTTTTTTGAGTTCTTTTACCATCTTTATTCCGGCACTCGTTCCTATCCGGTCTGTCCCGGCCTCGATCAGTTCAAGGGCCGCATCCAGATCATTGATGCCGCCGGCGGTCTTTATGCTTATCCTGTCTCCGGCAAACTCTTTTAATAGTTTGACGTCCTCCAGCGTAGCGACCCCCGGTCCGTAGCCGGTAGCGGTCTTTATAAATCGCGCCCCGCCATCGATGGCCATCTCTAGAGCATAGGTCTTTTCTTTATAGTCCAGGTAGGCGCACTCTATTATAACCTTTACCAGAGCGACAGGGACGATCTCTACAACCTCTCTTATTTCTTGCTCGACCAGAGAGACCTCTCCGCTCTTAAAAAGAGAGATATTCATCACAAGGTCCAGCTCAACAGCACCTTCAGCGACGGCCTGTTTGGCCTCTGCTATCTTTGTTTCTTTTGTTTGGTATCCAAAGGGAAAACCAATGACCGTTGAGACCTTAAGTGGGCGACCGTCTATCTTTTTAACAGCGAACAAGACATGCGAGGGTGGGACACAGACCGATGCAAATGGGTACGCAAGGGCCACGCTTATTATATCCTCGATTTCTCTTTTTGTTATATCCGGCTTAAGTAAAGAGAGATCTATATAGCTTGCCAACTGATCGTGTGTCATAAGTTCGAGATTAGCAGATAAATAAAGGCTTCGCAAGTCAAAAACCGTAGTCATTAAAGGTCTGGATTATTTGAAATAAAAGCAAAAAAAACTATATATGCTATAATCTATATAGTTCCCACTAATTTCAGATTTAATAGACTGGAGATTTATATCCATGCTTAGACTCTGCTTCAGGCTTATAAGGGCTGTAAACTCCGAGACCTCGCCAGAGCGTATTAGTCTTGCGCTTTGTCTAGGGCTTATAGCCGGGCTTCTGCCTTTTTTATCTCCGATTAATCTCGTGGTTCTCTTGTTGGTCTTTATTCTACGAATAAATATCTCGGCCTTTATAGTAGGGGCGATTATATTTAGTGCCGTTGCATATCTTTTTGACCCTGTCTTTCATATGCTGGGTAAAGGCCTGCTTACGCTTGGCTCTCTGGAAGGGTTCTGGACCTACCTCTATAATACAACCGTCTTCAGGCTCATTAACTTTAACAATACGATAGTTATGGGAAGCCTTTTTGCATCTATTGTCTTGTTTGTCCCGGCATTTTTTGTATTTAATGAATTAATTCGCAGGTACAGAGAGTCAGTCCTTGCTTATTTTACAAACCTGAGGATTGTCCGTGCCATCACCAGCAGTAGTCTTTACCGAGCTTACTCTGCCTTTAAAGGAGCATAGTTTTGACCGATAAAGGGAAAAAACATAAAGATAACGGTAAAAAAGACCCGTTGCGTTTTGAGGGTGCGATGCCGATAAAACGAGACCAGAAGGGCTGGCTGCGTCTGCGTGGCATAATTGCTTTTGTAGCGGTTTTGGCCGTTATAGCCGTTATATGGCTCTTTTTAGTCGATTATGCCGTAAAAAAGGCAGTCGAGATTGTTGGTACAGAGATGGTTGGTGCTCGCGTAGAGCTTGCCAGTGCCGATCTTACTCTCTCTCCGCTTGGTATTACCCTGGAGGGCCTGCAGGTAACAAACCCGGAAGAGCCGATGACCAATGCCTTTGAGGCCTCTGTAATTACGGCCTCGCTGGAGTTCGGCCCGCTATTGCGACGTAAGATAATAGTCGATAATCTAAAGATCGACGGGCTGCGCCTTGCAACTGTACGTAAAAAGAGTGGTGCTATCAAGGAAAGTAAGCGAGCGGCAGTAAAGGCACAAGCAATTGAGTTTAAAAAACAATTTGAGATGCCGTCCTTTGAAAAGCCCGACCTGAAGGCAATACTTGCCAACGAAAAACTAGAGACCAGAGATATAATAGAATCTTTAAAAAAAGATATAGAGAAGGCCAAAGGCGACTGGGCGGGGCAGATAAAAGGCTTGCCAGATAAAGAAAAAATAGAGGACTATAAAAGACGCTTTAAGGCCTTGGAAAAAAGCACAAAAGGTAGTGGAATCCTGGAAATACTTGCGGGCGGGACGGAGTTCATAGCTCTGCAAGAAGACTTAGAAAAGGACCTAAAAGCGATAAAAAAGGCCAATAAAGGGCTAGAACGGAGACTTAAGGACTATGAAAGCAGAATAAAAGGGATTAATAAGGCCGTAGATCGCGATATAAGACGAATAACAGATAAATATCTGATGCCAAGCAATATGATAAGGAATATGACGCTGATGATCTTTGGCGAGCGTGTGGCGGCACTGACCGAGCGTGGTACTTATTGGTATAAAAGACTAGAGCCCTTTATTGAAAGAGGTGGTAAGGGTAGTGGCGAGGTAGAGGTAGTAGAGAAGTTGCGTGGCACAGGGGCGTGGATTCGTTTTAAAGAGCATGAACCCCTGCCCGACCTGCTTATTCGTAAAGCAGAGGTAGCGGTCTTGACAGAGCGTGGCCAAATTAGCGGAGTCATAAAAGATATCACGCCGGATCAGAAGATACTTGGCCGCCCTATGACCTTTAAATTCGCTACAGATACGCTTAAAGGGGTAGATGGCTTTACCTTTAGCGGTACGCTGGATCATATAAATAAAGAAAAGGCCCTGGATGAACTGGTCCTTAAGATTGAGGGTTTTGGTTTAAAAGATGCTGACCTTGCGTCATCAGCCCTGCCGCTTACAGTAAAGAGTGCTTTGATCGACCTTGATCTCGTGGCGGGCCTAAAGGCAGAGGCCTATGGGCGAAGCCTCGGATCTAAGTTTAATATGGCCTTTAGTAAAGTAAGACTTATAAAAGGAGAGTCCACCGGCAATAAGATGCAGGATACAATCGCCGAGGCCTTTACCGGTATAGACAGCTTTAAGCTCAGGGGCTCTATGACGGGTAAACTTATAGGCGGTAAACTTAGCGAAGAAAATCTAAAGATAAGCGGAGATCTTGATAAGATAATGGAGCGTGCCGTAGCATCGATCTTTACTAAAGAGGCCCTTGGCTTTAAGCGCGAGCTGCGCTCTGGCCTAATGAAGGAACTTGGCGGCGATATAGATGGCCTTAATGGAGAGCTCGGAGGCCTAGAGGCCCTTTCAAAAGAACTTACAGGAAGACTCGATCTTGGTAAGATAATGAACGATAAAGATAGCGGCCTGCCAAAGATAAAATTCTAACGATTGCGTCGTGGTTAAATTAAGTAAGCAGTTTTGAGC
>CAZUFI010000033.1:0-13691 GCA_964618745.1 uncultured Thermodesulfobacteriota bacterium
ATAGAGGGGCGCACCCCTGTCGCCGATAAGCTCGGCGGTAAGGGCTGGGAAAAGAAAAGAAGCAAGGTAAAAAAGGCCGTTGGTCAGCTCGCTATCGAGTTGATAAAACTATATAGCGAGCGTGAAGCGAGTATTGGCTATGCCTTTCCAAAGGCAGGGCCGTTATTTACCGAGTTTGAGGCCTCCTTTGAATTTGACGAAACTCCAGATCAGGACCAGGCCATAAAAGACGTAATAAAGGATATGCAGAAGAGTCGCCCAATGGACAGACTTGTCTGCGGTGACGTTGGCTACGGTAAAACAGAGGTCGCTATGCGCGCGGCCTTTGTCGCGGCCCTCGATGGCAGGCAGACCGCGATCCTCGTACCGACGACCGTCCTCGCGCAGCAGCACTATATTACATTTCAAGACCGCTTTGCGGCATATCCCGTAAATATCGATATGCTCAGCCGCTTCCGCTCTCGCAAAGAGCAGAACCTAACAATAGAGGCACTGAAGGACGGCAAGGTCGATATAGTAATAGGGACGCACAGGCTCTTACAAAAAGATATCTCCTTTAAAGATCTGGGGCTCGTCGTAATAGACGAAGAGCAACGCTTTGGCGTTAAGAATAAAGAAAGGCTCAAGACCCTTAAAAAAAACGTAGATGTCCTTACACTAACGGCTACGCCCATCCCGAGGACTCTGCATATGTCGATAGCCGATATCCGGGAGCTGAGTATAATAAATACTCCACCAGAGGACAGGTTGGCCATCACCACACGCATAATACGCTTTGACATATCAACGATCAGAGAGGCAATCGCGCGTGAACTGCGTCGTGGCGGGCAGGTCTTTTTTGTCCACAACAGGGTGCAAAGCATCCTTGAGATCGCAGCTCAACTGCGCGAGATCGTCGAGACCATCCGAGTCGCGGACAAAGGCCGCTCTCAAAAAGTACGTATCGGCGTTGCGCACGGACAGATGGCGCAGGGTGAACTGGAAAAGGTAATGTTGGCCTTTATAAACAAGGAATACGACATCCTGCTATCGACCACTATAATCGAGTCGGGCCTTGATATACCATCGGCCAATACCATAATAATCAACCGTGCCGACCGCTTTGGTCTGGCCGAGCTCTACCAGCTACGCGGACGTGTCGGGCGCAGTAAGCACCGCGCCTATGCATACCTTATCTGCCCGGATAGCTCCAAGCTCACGGCGGATGCGCAAAAGCGCATAGATGTTATTAAAGAACTCTCTGAGCTTGGCTCGGGCTTTAGGATCGCCGCCTATGACCTTGAGATACGCGGAGCAGGCGAGCTTCTGGGCTCTTCTCAGTCCGGCCATATAGCAGAGGTCGGCTTTGAGGTCTATACCAGCCTGCTTGAAGAGGCCGTACTGGAGCTTAAAGGACAGACACCTGTAAATGAAATAGAACCCGAGCTGAAACTCAATATCTCTCAATACATACCGGATGACTACATCCCTGATACCCGCCAAAAAATCGGTATATACAAGCAGCTCGCCACCGCAAAGACGACCGGCGAGCTCGACCTTCTGGAAGACGAGCTGATCGACAGATACGGCAGACTTCCCGAGGTCGTTGAAAATCTCTTGCAAGTATCAGGGCTTAAGCTTTTACTCAAGGCCATAGGAGCTATCGAGCTATCACAAAAAGGCACACGTCTGCATCTAAGCTTTGCAACAGATCAGAACAAAGCACAGCCATTATCAGAGGAGGCTCAAAAACGACACGATCACGCAATCATGCGAGCCATAACGCTTGCCAAAGAAAGACCAAAAGACTTCAGGCTAACCCCTGACTCTAAACTCATTTACTTTGCAGGAAGTGCCAGCAGCACAAACAATGCCAGCAACACTGACAACAATAACAACACCGGGAGTGAAAATACTCCTGCAACTGCTGCAAGATATCTATTGAAAGAACTGATGACACAGTGATAGAATTAGAGGATCATGAAAGATCGGCCTTTAAATAATAAAAGCCATACCGCCTCGCGCATCTCACCGTTGAAACCGGCGTTGCTGGCAATAACTCTATCTGCGTTTCTTATAGGTACGGTCGGTTGCGACCAGTCTCAGCAAAAGGCCGCTCCCCTTAAAAAGCCCGCTATTACGGTCGGTAAAAAGACCTTCTCGGCAAAAGAATTTGAAAAAGAGATGGCGCGTATGCTACCGGCAGTCCTTGAAGAAGTAGAGGAAGGGCAAGAAGATGTCTCACCCCCTGATATGGTGGGACTTAGAAAGAACCTCGTTAACCAGTTAATAGAGGAACGTCTAATCCTGCATGAGGCCGAAAAACTCGGCTTTACCATCAGCGAGCAAGAGGTAAAAGAGGATATGGACACGCTCTGGGAAGACCCAACAGACGAAGAATTCAAGACCGCTATACTTGAAAAATATTCAAGCATTGATAACTGGAAGGCCGAGATAAAAAGAAAACTCACCATTAAAAAAATCGTCGAAGAGCTGGTTAACTCAAAGGTCTCTGTAAGTGAGGCAGAGGCGAAGAAGTATTATGACGGCCATCACGCTACTTATACGATTCCGGCTCAGGTGCATGCGCGAATGATCGTAGTAGAG
Organism: uncultured Thermodesulfobacteriota bacterium; assembly: GCA_964618745.1. Classification (GTDB taxonomy): domain Bacteria; phylum Desulfobacterota; class GWC2-55-46; order GWC2-55-46; family DRQE01; genus JAJRSM01. The sequence continues at coordinate 2,587 of CAZUFI010000033.1, forward strand.
ACCAAGCAGGCCGCTAGAAACGCCAAGAGAAGGCTCGCCAGAGAGAGCTTTGAGGACGTAGCCGCAGATGTCTCGACCGGCCTTGAAGCAGCGACCGGAGGAGATCTGGGGTTCTTTGGCAAGGGCGATATGCCGCCCGAGTTTGAAGAGGCCGTCTTTAACCTACCCGTAGGTGAGCTTAGCAGTATCGTAAAGACGCCTTACGGCTACCATATCTTTAAAGTAGAAGAAAAGAAAAAAAGCGGTACTCAGAGCTTTGCGGTAGTTAAAGATGATATCAGGGCTTTTCTCAAAAGAGAAAAGTTCGAGAGGGCATACCGCAGATGGATAACCACTCTGCAAAAAAACACACACATTGAAGTCAATGAAGATCAACTTTTGATGCTACAACCTACCAAAGATAAAGAGGACAAGAGATGACAATAATTAAAAGACCTATAAATATTGCTTTAACACTAACCCTGATGCTGATGGCCATGGCCGTATTACTCCCGACGACCGCCAAGGCCGTAGTAGTAGACAGGATCGTCGCCGTGGTAAATGATAGCATAATAACCGAGACCGAGCTTAACGCGGCTATTGCCATAGCCGTCGGGGGGTTGCGCAGCAACGAGCCACGCGAGTATCACGTACATACAAAGAGCATCGTCCTTGATAACCTAATCGAGAGCTCACTGATCAAGCAGGACGCGGAAAAGATAGGGGTAGAGGTAAGCGAGCTTGAGATAGATGAGTCCATAGGTAGCGTCCTTGAGCGCAACGTCATGACGCAGGAAGAACTTATTGAGGCCCTTAGGGCAAAAGACCTGCCATATCAAGAATACAGGGAGCAAATTCGTGATGAATTAATTCGTGTTAAATTTATGAATGCACGTTTTAGATCCAGAATAGAGATTAGAACAGAAGAGCTGAAAGAGTACTTTCATCAACATATAGACGAGTACTACGCAGAGCCAAGTATTAGACTTGCCGTCCTGCTCCTAACCGACGACGGTGAAGAGCTCGTTCAAGAAAAACTAAAGATCATAAAGCTAGGGCTCAAAGGCGGCGAAGAATTCACAGAGCTAATCAAGCAGTTCTCCGACGGCCCAACGGCAGGGCAGGGCGGAGATATCGGATACCTGCACGAAAACGAAATATCCCCTCTGATTAAAAATATCGCGCAGAGCCTTAAGGTCGGTGAAATAAGCAAACCCGTCAGGGCCAAGAAAGGAATATATATCGTCCAACTAATAGACAGAAAAGACAAAGAACCAAAATCATTTGAAGAGGTGCAAGGACAGATCCGCAGTATTCTCTATAAAAAAATGATGAAAGAACGTTACGCGTACTGGCTCGACAATATGAAGAGACTAGCCTTTATTGATGTAAGGCTCTAAAGGACGCAACAGAAAACATCCAAATGAAGACCACAAAACCAAAGATAGCCATTACAATGGGTGACCCCGCAGGGGTCGGCCCGGAGCTTGCACTAAAGGCCCTTGCCTCAAGGCGCGTTAAAAAAATCGCAGAGCCTTTTGTTATCGGCGACCTGGCACTACTTAAAAGAATTGCAAGGCAACTAGAACTGCGACCGCCCAAAGATTGCGAGGTCTTAAACCTCTCTACGCTTCGGGCAAAAGACGCTCGCCCCGCACGCCCGACAAAAGAAAGCTCAGTAGCTATGATCAGCTATATCAAAGAAGCAGCCACTATGGCGATGGAGGGCCACGCCGACGCAATCGTCACCGGCCCTATCAACAAAGAAGCAGCCCTGCTCTCGGGCTTTACACTGCCCGGCCATACCGAGTACCTTGCTAAACTCACAAAGACAAAAGACTTCGCAATGATGCTCGGCGGCTCTACGCTTAAGGTAATACTCGTTACGATCCACGAGCCGATAAAAAAACTACCAAGGCTTGTAACCGAAGAACGAATCTTGAAAACCATAAAGATCACAGACAAGGCCTTTAAGAAATATTACGGACTGAAAAAGCCGCGCATCGCGGTCTGTGGTCTTAACCCACATGCAGGCGAGGCCGGCAAATTCGGCAAGGAAGACCTTTTAAAGGTCACTCCAGCCGTCAAAAAGGCACGTCGCATCGGCATAGACGCTATAGGGCCGCTGCCCTCTGATACGGTCTTTTATCGCGCAGTCAGAAAAAAAGACTTTGATGCCGTAGTCTGCATGTACCACGACCAGGGGCTTATCCCGCTTAAGCTCCTGCACTTTGAGGACGGCGTAAATACAACGCTCGGCCTGCCGATCATAAGAACCTCGGTAGATCACGGAACGGCCTATGATATCGCAGGCAAAGGGATCGCCAGCGACAAAAGCATGATCGCCGCTATAGAGGCGGCAGCCGAGATGGCGTCCCTGCGGTGGGGCAAGGTCAATCAATAAAGTCCTGTGTTACACATAGTAAAAAACTATCTATATAATTTTGCCCTGCCGCAGGCAGCGCAAAAAAAGAGGTAATTTCATGGATCCAAAGATTAGCATTATAACACTCAGCGTCTCTGATCTGGACAGGTCAATCCGGTTCTACCGGGACGGACTTGGATTGCCACAGCGAAGCGGCTTTGAAGGAATTGCTTTTTTTGAACTAAAAGGCACGTGGCTGGCCTTATATCCACATGAGTCGCTGGCAAAAGAGTTAAACAAAGAAGCGGCTAAATACCCGGATACCTCAACTCCGCCCCGCTTCACACTCGCGCACAACGTACGCTCCAAAGAAGAGGTAGACGCCCTTCTCAGTAAAGCGCAGGCAGCCGGTGCGAAGGTCGTAAAAGACCCGCAAGATACGGAATGGGGCGGGTACTCCGGGTATTTCAGCGATCCCGACGGCTTCCTGTGGGAGATAGCATGGAACCCGCATTTCCAGATAGAGTAAATTCAAGTAAGGGCACATATTAAAAATGAAAAACATAACCATAAAAGGCGCACGCGTACATAACCTCAAAAACATTGACCTTGAGTTGCCGCGCGAAAAACTAAGCGTCATAACCGGGGTATCAGGGTCTGGTAAATCTTCTCTGGCCTTTGATACTATCTACGCCGAAGGCCAGCGTCGCTACGTCGAGAGCCTCTCGGCCTACGCACGCCAATTTTTAGAGCAGATGGACAAGCCGGATCTGGAGAGCATCGAAGGGCTATCCCCGGCCATTGCCATCGAGCAAAAGACAACCAGCAAAAACCCACGCTCGACCGTTGGTACGGTAACCGAGATCTACGATTACATGCGCTTGCTCTTTACCAGAATCGGCACACCGCACTGCACCGAGTGTAAATCTCTAATAACCAACCAGACGATCAGCCAGATGGTAGAGCGCGTCCTGACGACTCCTGCCGGATCAAAGATCCTTATTCTTTCTCCGATTATTCGCGCAAGAAAGGGCGAGTACCGTAAAGAGCTAGAGACACTCCTTAAGGCCGGCTATACACGCGTAAAGATAGACGGCAAGCTCATGAGTCTGGAAGAACCCATAAGCCTTGATAAACGCCGCAAGCACACGATAGAGGTCGTTATAGATCGCATCATACTTCGCCGTAGCGTACGGGCAAGACTCGCAGAGTCTCTTGAGATCTCTACGGCACTCTCCGGCGGCTTTGTCCGTGTCGAAGACCCGAACGGCAAAGAGCTCTTTTTCTTTAACGAGAGCCTCTCTTGCATAAAATGCGGCCTGAGCTTTCCCGAACTTACGCAATCGACATTTTCCTTTAATAGCCAGCAGGGCTCTTGCACTGAGTGCAATGGCATGGGCGAGAGCTTTCACTTTGACCCTGATCTAATAGTCCCTGACCCTTCGCTCTCAATCGATGACGGGGTTATTCTGCCCTGGGCTAAAAAAGGTGGCAAGGGTATGCTGACACGCTATACTCAGGCCTTAGACGCACTCGCGGCCCACTACGGTTTTGATGCCAACCAACCATATAAAGAACTTACACCTCGCATCCGAGAGATTATAATGCACGGCTCCGGGGCCGAGGTCATACACTTTGAATACAAAAAAGGCCGCAAGCATTACAGCTTTCACCAACCCTTTGAAGGGGTCGTCGCCGACCTGAAGACTCGCCACGCAGAGCTTGAGCAAAATGCAGGGCCTATCAGCAAAGGTGCTTCGCGTGATGAACTAAAACGCTTTATGAACTCGCAGCTCTGCACCGAGTGTCATGGCTCGCGCCTTAAAAAGACCGCCCTCGCGACCCGCGTTGGTAATAAATCCATCTGGGATATCGTTCAGATGCAGGTCTTGGACTCTGCCATCTTTTTTAAAGAACTTGAGCTAACCCCGAGAGAGCAGGAGATCGCGCGTCGTATAATAAAAGAGATCACCGAACGCCTTTCCTTCCTTATTCAGGTCGGCCTTGATTACATAACGCTTGACCGAGGGGCCGCAACGCTCTCGGGCGGAGAGGGCCAGCGCATAAGGCTCGCTACCCAGATCGGTTCAGGGCTGGTCGGCGTCCTATACGTTCTGGATGAACCGTCAATCGGGCTTCATCAACGTGACAATATGAGGCTTATCGCCTCGCTGATGCGACTGCGCAATATGGGCAATACCGTTTTAGTCGTTGAGCACGACGAGACAACGATCAGGAACGCCGATTTTGTCGTCGATATGGGGCCAGGGGCTGGGGAGCTTGGTGGTGAGGTCGTAGCAAAGGGAACGCCCGCTGAGATCATAGCAAACCCGGCTTCAATTACCGGCAGATATCTATCAGGCTCGCTCTCCATACCTATTCCTAAAGAGCGGAAAAAACCAGATAATAATTTTATTACAATGACCGGGCTTCGAGCAAACAACCTTAAAGACCTGACCGTAAAGATCCCGCTAGGTATCACGACCTGCGTAACAGGTGTATCCGGCTCGGGCAAAAGCACGCTAATAATAGATACCCTGTACCGCCAGGCCGCACGCAGGCTCTACGGCTCGACAATAAAGGCCGGCAAGGTCGCATCCATTACCGGCCTTGAAGATATCGATAAAGTAATTGACGTAGATCAGTCGCCGATTGGCAGAACTCCGCGCAGCAACCCTGCAACTTACTCAGGGCTCTTTACCCCCATCAGAGAATTATTTAGCCAGTTGCCAGAGGCTCGCATGCGAGGCTACGGCCCGGGCCGCTTCAGCTTTAACGTACAAGGAGGCAGGTGCGAAGCTTGCACGGGCGACGGCCTTATAAAGGTAGAGATGCATTTCCTCCCGGATGTCTACGTACACTGCGACCTCTGTGAGACAAAGAGATATAACAGCGAAACGCTAGAGGTCCGCTACAAAGGACAAAATATAACCGAATGCCTTGAGATGACAGTAGATCATGCCCTTGATTTTTTTCAGAATATTCCGCAGATCAAGGCAAAGCTTCAGGTCTTATCGGATGTGGGCCTTGGCTATATAAGGCTTGGCCAAAGTGCTACGACATTATCAGGCGGCGAGGCGCAGCGTATAAAGCTGGCGCGTGAGCTAAGCAAACGTGCTACGGGCAAGACCCTCTATATCCTGGACGAACCGACGACAGGGCTGCACTTTGCCGATACCAAAAAACTCATTAATGTCTTGGCAAGCCTACGTGACGCAGGCAATACAATAGTCATCATCGAGCACAATATGGATATAATAAAGACATCGGATTATGTAATAGACCTCGGGCCGGAGGGAGGTAAGGGCGGCGGGCTGATATTAGCAGAAGGCACTCCAGAGGAGGTCGCACGCGCTAAAAACTCACATACAGGCCGCTTCTTGCAAGAAGCCCTAGCAGATAGCCAAGATATTTCTGCGAGCAATTAGTCACCTCTTGAAAAACTTAACTTCAGAATAAAGTTAGCAAAAACAAGATTGCTTCGCTACGGAGCTAAGCTCCTCCGCTCGCAATGACAATTAATGTTTTTTTTAGGTCAGCATGCCCTCGTATTTGCCATTGCAAGGAAGTTCTATCCCCCCCCTAGGCAATCTCGCCTTTAAATTATTACTTATTCTAGAGCTAAAACACAGAGCCCCTTCAGCCCCAATTTACAGAAGGGAAAGATAAATAACCGATTCCAACCTACTACGCTCGACAGAACCTTTAAACTATCATGCATAATTTATTAGCTGAGATTTATCTTTGCGACGAAGTCGCTTTGCCCTACCGCAGGTAGTTTGCCTTGTATATCTTTGTTAATAGTCCTAAGTAATGAGTAAATCTCCATCTTTAATCGATCAAAAATCCCCTCTTTACATAATTGACCTTCTGCAGGATTGGCCTAAGATTTAACTGTTGGCTTGGGGTTGTTAATTCAGTTGTTAGCAAAGGGGAGGGTTGCGATGATGGAGTTGATTAGGTGGAGTGATGAACATTACGTTCTGGGTATTAGGGAGGTTGATTTTCAGCACAAACGGTTAGTGGATATAGTAAACGGCCTACAGACGGCCCTTACTGAGGGGCAACCAAAAGAGATTGTCTGTAATTTTTTGGCGGTTATGGAGGAATACAGCAGGAATCACTTTAGTTATGAAGAGGACTTAATGCTTAACTGGGGGTATCCCGGCTATGACGATAAAAAACGTAAACACAATAACTTCATAAAACAATTGAAGATTTTATCCAAAGAGTACATGCTTGGCAATATGAGCGTATCGACAAATACCTTGAACTTCCTCAGGGATTGGCTTAACCACCATATAATCGATGAAGATAGGGATTATAGCCCATACCAGCACAATAAAGGGGTTGCTTAGTAAGCCTTGAGGACGATTTTTTATATATCTGAGTTTTAACCCTCTTGGGCTAAAACTCAGATAAAAAAATCGGTAGCAGGTCCGGTTTTGCCTTGCTCCTTACGGACCTGCAATTACCGCTAGGAGGAGAGGGGGAAGAGTGCATCAGATTATTGAACTATGCTTTGACCCCTTTCCTCCACCTCCTAATTCCTTTATCTTTAGACACACTGTATTTAAAGTAACATATTGTTATTATAAAGATTTTTTTCTGTTGTGACGATAAGTTATTTAACGAATATTATCTCGTGGCAGGAAAAATAAGAGGAGGGAGAGATTATGGCATTAATTGTATGGAATGAGGCGCGATACGGAGTAAACATCAAGGAAATTGACAATCAACACAAGCAAATTGTTGATGTCATAAATCACCTACAGGCCTCTATGAGTCAGGGCAAGGGAAAGGAGGTTCTGGGTAAGATTCTAGGAAATATGGCACAGTACGCCAGAGGGCATTTTGCTACAGAAGAAAAGATTATGCAGACCAATGGTTATCCCGGTCTAGCCGAACAGAAAAAAGAACATGAAGCCTTTACTAAAAAGGCCCTGGCTCTTAAGGCCGATTTTGACAGCGGTAAGGTCTCATTATCTATAGATACAATGATGTTTCTAAAGAATTGGCTGGATGATCATATTGCAAATACAGATAGAAAATACAGTAAGTTTTTGAATGATAAGGGTGTTGTTTAAGGGAGCACAGGGCATTCATATAGTATTAATATTCTATATCGCAATAATAAAAGAAGGCCTGCTTGATTTATCAAGCAGGCCTTCTTTATTTAGTATCTAGCTGAGAATTATCTACTTTTGGGCCTTTTGCCAGCCTGTAGGATCTTCTTTCTAAGTCTGATGTTTTTTGGAGTTACCTCTACGAGTTCGTCTTCTTTAATGAACTCAAGGGCCTCTTCCAGGCTCAGCTTCTTTGGCGGGACGAGTTGAAGTGACTCATCTGCCCCTGAAGAGCGCATATTAGATAGCTTTTTTTCCTTTATGACATTGATATCAAGGTCATTTGTCCTTGAGTTCTCACCTGCTATCATGCCTTCGTATACCTGTGTGTTCTCGCTGATAAAGAGCGTGCCTCGTGCCTGGATATGAAAGAGCGCAAAGGTTGTTGTCTTCCCGGCTCTATCTGCGACGAGTGCGCCGGTAGAGCGTTTTGTCATCGGGCCGTGCCACGGCTCGTAGCCGTCAAAGAGATGGTTTAGGAGGCCTGTCCCTTTTGTATCGGTAAGGAACTGAGAGCGGAAGCCTATGAGTCCGCGTGAAGGTATACGGTACTCAAGCCTGACCCTGCCGTGTCCGTTATTGTGCATATTGCGCATCTTTCCTTTACGCATACCGATCTGCTGGGTAACTACTCCTACGAAGTCCTCTGGGACGTCGATGACGAGCAGCTCCATTGGCTCATGCAGCTTGCCGTCTATCTCTTTTGTAACGGTCTCGGGCATGGATACTGACATTTCATAGCCCTCTCTGCGCATCATCTCGATCAGGATTGCCAACTGTAGCTCACCACGGCCAAGGACCTTAAAGGCCTCGGGCGTTGAAAAATCTACTTTAATAGAGACGTTATAGAGCAGTTCCTTTTCCAGACGGTCGCGCAGGTGGCGCGATGTAACGTATTTACCGTCGTTGCCGGTAAGCGGCGATGTATTTGGAGAAAAGAGCATGGAGATCGTCGCCTCATCTACCTTGATCCTTGGCAGGGCCTTTGGCTCTTCTGCCTCACCTATAGTATCGGAGATATTTACGCCTTCCATTCCTGATAACGCAACGATATCTCCGGCTGTAGCCTCTTCTGTATCTATCCTTTCCATTCCCATATATGTGTAGAGCTTTACTACCTTGCACCTGACCGGCTCACCGGACTCGCCGACCAATGATACCTGCTGCCCTACTGTTATCTTGCCAGAGAAGATCCTGCCAACGGCAAGTCTACCGACATACTCGTTATAGTCAATATTGGTAACAAGTATCTGAAGCGGGCCATCCGGGTCATCGGTCGGCTCGGGGACGCTGTTCATTATGGCATCAAAGAGCGGCTTCAGGTTGTCGGAGTCGTCATCCAGCGAGGTCTTGGCTATACCGTCCTTTGCTATTGCGTAGATAACAGGAAAGTCGAGTTGGTCTTCGGTTGCATCGAGGTCGATAAACATATCATAGACCTCGTTTAAGACCTCATCTATGCGTGAATCACTACGGTCAATCTTATTTACAACAAGGATCGGGGGGAGGTTAAGGTCAAGGGCCTTCTTTAAGACAAAGCGGGTCTGTGGGAGCGGGCCTTCAGAGGCATCGACCAACAGCATTATGCCGTCCACCATCTTTAGTGTTCGCTCGACCTCACCACCAAAATCGGCATGGCCAGGGGTATCAACAATATTAATCTTGATGCCGTTATACTCGACAGCGGCTGATTTAGCCATAATGGTTATGCCGCGCTCTCGCTCCAGATCATTGCTGTCCATTACGCGGTCCTGAACCTCTTGGTTTTCGCGGAAGATTCCGGCCTGCTTAAGCATCCCATCAACCAGTGTTGTCTTACCGTGGTCAACATGCGCGACTATCGCTATATTTCTGATATCACTACGTCCCATCTTTATTCCTCCCGTCCGTCTGTGGCGGCCTCTTGCTCTGATGGTATTCGAGCTTTTGCTGTTGAATTGTTAAATAAAAAAGGGCCGGAGTAATCTCCGGCCCTTGAGTTGTTTAGCTATCTTCCGGTATAAGTTTTTTTATCTATATTGTTTTTTTGCACCGTACTGTTTAGGCTTCGATTTCTTTGCACCCCGGTTTGGCCGGTCGTCACGATCTGATCTAGGTCTTGCCGGAGTAACCTTTACGTTCTTGCCGGAGATCATCTTACGGTGAAAAAGCTCTATTACCTTTTCCGCGCCGTCTCGTGGAACATCCACAAAGGTAAAGGTATCAAAGATCTTTATCCCCTGAATGGCGTTGGCCTCGATACCGGCCTTCTTTGATATCTCGCTTATTATATCGCCGCTGCGTATGCCCTGCTCCCGACCGATTGTGATAAAGAGTCTTGCCATTCCGGCACTGGCCCCTGTCTCGTCAAGTGAAGAGTCCTGGGCGATATTTGTAGTGTCAAAGCCTTCGAGCTGAAACTTTAGAAGTGCCGCTGCGATCTCTAAAGGCTCGGCGTGTGCCGCCAGATTCTCGGCCAGCTTTAAGAAGGTATCGAATCTTTTATCGTCTATAAAGGTTTGTATCTTTTCGGTTAGTGCCGTCATGCGCGAGCCCATTACCTCTGCCTTTGATGGCAGGCGACCTTTTTTAATATCGGCCTTTGCTACACGTCTTATCAGATTTATCTGCTTGCCCTCGCGTGGCGTAACGAATGTAATGGCAACGCCCTCTCTTCCGGCCCGACCCGTACGTCCGATCCTGTGGACATAGGATTCAGGGTTTTGCGGAATAGAGAAGTTTATGACATGTGAGATATCGCTGATATCAATACCACGCGCTGCGACATCGGTAGCTACGAGTATATCAATGCCGCCCTGCTTAAATCTCTTTAATACGGCCTCGCGCTGCTGCTGGCTAAAGTCACCGTGGATAGCCCCGGCGTCGTAGCCTCTGAGCTGTAAATCTGAAGAGACATCATCGGCCTCTCTCTTTGTATGACAAAAGACCAGAAAACGACCCCCATCGCTTGAGTCTATAAAGCGTGATAGGGCCTCTAGCTTTCCGCTCTGCCTGACCTCTAGGAAGATCTGGTTGATCGTAGGTGCAGTAAGCGTATCGGTCGCGATCTTTAGTTTCTCAGGATTGGTCATGTAACGCTTGGATATCTTCAAGATGCCCGGGGCCATCGTGGCCGAGAAGAGCATTGTCTGGCGCGTATCCGGTGTTTCATTGAGGATCGTCGTTATGTCCTCGACAAAGCCCATATCCAGCATCTCATCTGCCTCGTCAAGGACGACTATCTTAACACCCTTGAGGTTCAGCGTTCTTCTCTGTAGATGATCAAGAACCCTGCCCGGAGTACCTACAACTATATGTACGCCTCTTTTAAGCGCGTTTATCTGACGTAGTATTGATGTACCGCCGTATACCGGCAGAGCATGAAGGCCTTTATATCGGCCAAGTTTGTTCATCTCTTCTGCTGCCTGAATAGCAAGCTCACGGGTCGGTGCAAGGATTATCGCCTGGACACTGCGTTTTTTCGGCTCGACCATCTCTACAATCGGGATGCCGAATGCGGCTGTCTTACCTGTTCCTGTCTGGGCCTGACCGATTACGTCTCTACCCGCCATGAGCACAGGTATGGTCTTTACCTGGATAGGTGTTGGCTCTTCAAAGCCCATCGCACTGATGGCCTTTAAAAGTTCTTTACTTAG
>CAZUFI010000034.1:0-12627 GCA_964618745.1 uncultured Thermodesulfobacteriota bacterium
TGGCCTGTTGCGCTATCGAGATGATGGCAACGGCCTGTTCGCGTTACGACCTTGATAGGATGGGTATAATCTTCAGGCCCTCGCCTCGCCAGTCCGATGTGATGGTAGTTGCCGGTACTATGACTAAGAAGATAGCCCCGGCTGTTAAGCGTCTCTATGATCAGATGTCAGAGCCTCGCTGGGTAATCGCAATGGGTGGCTGTGCCTCTGCGGGAGGCCCTTATAATACATATTCAGTCGTTCAGGGTACTGAGCTTGTTATCCCTGTAGATGTCTTTGTCCCGGGTTGTCCGCCGCGCCCTGATGCCCTGCTCTATGCCTTCTTGCAGCTGCAAGAGAAGATCAGGAAAGAAAACCCAGAACTCCTCAGGAGAAGAGGAGGTGGCGGCGCGTGAGAGAGCTTACGGAACTAGAAGAGAAGACACTGATCGTAACCTTTAAAAAGAGGTTCGCAGCCGATATCCTCGGCACAGTAGTAGACCGCACCAGAGGCGAGGTAACGTATACGATAAAAAAGGAAGCTATCCTCGGTGTCTGCCATTCACTTAAGAGCGAGCCTGACTTTAAGATGAATGCCTTGAGTGATCTGATAGGTGCTGAGAGCGGCGAGAGCTGCCCGCGCTTTGAGGTGATATACCAGTTGCTGGCTATGGAAAGCAGGATGAGGCTTCGCTTGCGGGTACGTGTTAAGGAGAATGAAGAGATTGATTCCGTGACCAAGGTCTGGCGCAGTGCCGGTTGGGCGGAGCGAGAGGCATACGATATGTTTGGGATTGTATTTAAGGGGCATCCTGATCTGAGGCGTATTTATTTGCCGGAGGACTTTGATGGCTTCCCGCTTAGGAAGGATTTTCCGCTTAGAGGATATAAAGACAAATATAACCCTAATGGCGAAGAAAGATAAGGCAGCGTAAGTAGTATATTATGATAGACGATAAAAAAAATATTCGAGACGAATTTGATGACGAAGAGGCCGTAAGTACTAAGGAGATGACCCTTAGTTTCGGTCCTCAGCATCCTTCTGCGCACGGTGTGTTGCATCTGCTTCTGGGTCTTCAGGGCGAGAAGGTTACGTGGGCCGACCCTGATATCGGTTACCTGCACAGGGGTACTGAGAAGATAGCCGAGAACCTGCTCTATCATCAGTTTGTCCCTTATACCGATAGACTCGATTATATGAGCTCTATGAGCAATAATCTGGGTTATGTGCTGGCCGTAGAGAAGGTAATGGATCTGGAGGTCCCGGAGCGCGCACAGTACCTGCGTGTGCTCTGCGCAGAGCTCTCAAGGCTTGCCGGGCATCTGGTCTGTATCGGTGCATGGGGCGTTGATCTCGGGGCTATGACCGTGCTTTTGTATGCCTTCAGAGAAAGAGAGATGATAATGGATCTCTTTGAGATGATCTGTGGGGCGCGTATGACGCTCAGCTATATGAGGATCGGTGGCGTTAGGTGGGATGCAAACGAAGAGTTCCTTACTAAATGTAAAGAACTTATGGAGTATATGCCAGAGCGTATCGATGAGTACGAGAGGCTTATAACAGGCAACAGGGTCTGGATAAAGAGGAATAAGAATGTCGGGATAGTTAGCGCCGATGACGCTATTGATCTGGGGCTTACCGGCCCTAACCTGCGCGCAAGCGGCGTGCCTTGGGATATAAGAAAGGACGAGCCGTATCTCATCTACGACGAGCTGGATTTTGAGGTTCCGGTCGGCTCGGTCGGAGATTGTTTTGATCGCTATCTGGTAAGGATCGCCGAGATGCGCCAGACCATACGTATAATAAGCCAGTGTCTTGAAAAGCTCCCGGAAGGCCCGATTGTCGTGGATATGCCGGAGATCGTACCTCCGCCAAAGGACGAGGTATATAATAATATGGAAGAGCTTATTCATCATTTTAAATATGTCTCGCATGGCTTTAAGGTTCCAGAAGGTGAGGCCTATCACGCGATAGAAGCACCTAAGGGCGAGCTTGGTTTTTATATTAAGAGTAACGGCGGGGAAAAGCCCGAGAGGCTTAAGATCAGGTCGCCGACATTTGTTAATCTTCAGTCAACGAACCACCTTGCAAAGGGCGAGTATATGGCAGATGTCGTTGCGATTATATCGAGTCTGGATCCAGTCTTTGGGGAATGTGATAAGTAATAAGTAGTAAAAAACTTATTTAATGGACTTTTGAAATATGCTCTCTGATTGCGCGAAAGAAAAGATAAAGAAGATCTACGGCAATTACTCTGACCTGCACTCGGTCTCGATGACGGCTATGCAGATTGTTCAGCGTGAGATCGGCCATCTTACTGAAGAAGACCTCGTTGAGATCGCCGAGATGCTGGATATGAAGCCGATAGAGCTTGATGAGATCGGCGGATTTTATTCAATGTATAATGTCGAGCGTCCTGTTGGCAAGTACCACATACAGGTCTGTGAGAACCTGCCGTGCGCTCTGGTAGGGGCCGAGCATATCATAACGGTTATAGAGAAGCATCTTAAGATAAAGGTCGGTGAGACCACGCCGGATAAGCGCTATACGCTCTCGCGGGTGCAGTGCCTTGGCAGCTGCGGCACAGCCCCGATGATGCAGGTTAACGAAGAATTTTACGAAGACCTCACCGAAAAGAACGTAATAGAGATACTGGACGGTTTCGAGTAATAACTATGGAAAAGATACTTCTACATAACGTCGAAAAGCCGGATTCGCATAAGCTCGATACCTATCTGGCAGGTGGCGGTTACGAAGACCTTAAAAAGGCCCTTGCTATGGGACGGGATGATCTCGTCCAGCTGGTAAAGGACTCGGGGCTTCGTGGTAGAGGCGGTGCTGGTTTTCCGGCTGGCCTTAAGTGGAGCTTTATCCCGAAGGATCCGTCATTGCAGAAGTACCTCTGCTGTAACGCCGATGAGGGAGAGCCCGGGACATTTAAGGACAGGATCATCATTGAGAAAGATCCGCATCTACTTATAGAAGGGATGGCTATAACCTGCCACGCTATAGATTCGGATAAATCATATATCTATATTAGAGGTGAGTTCGAGTACGGCGCGCAGGTTCTGGAGAAGGCAATAGAAGAGGCCTATGAAAAGGGTTATCTCGGCAAAAATATAATGGGTACGGATTTTTGCCTTGATATGTACGTACACAGGGGTTACGGCGCGTATATATGTGGTGAGGAGACGGCACTTCTGGAGTCTATTGAGGGTTACAGAGGGCAGCCTCGTAAGAAGCCTCCGTTTCCGGCTCTTGCCGGTCTAAACGGTAAGCCTACGGTCATCAATAATGTCGAGAGCTTGGCCTGTATTCCGGGGATTATCAGGAAGGGCCCTAAGTGGTTTGCGAATATGGGGCCAGAGAAGAGTCCGGGGCCAAAGCTTTTTTGTGTAAGCGGTCATATTGAAAAGCCCGGCGTCTATGAACTGCCGATGGGTACGACGGCCAGAGAGATAATCTATGAGGTCTGTGGCGGCATCAAGGGTGGCCGGAAGTTCAAGGCCGTGATCCCCGGTGGTGTTACGGCACCGATGCTTGTTGAAAAGGATCTGGACCTTTCCATGGACTTTGATACTATGGCGCAGGCCGAAAGCATGCTCGGCTCCGGTGCTGTTATTGTTATGGATGAGACGACCTGCATGGTCAGGACTTCTTATATAATCAACAGGTTCTTTAGCCATGAGTCCTGCGGCAAATGCACACCGTGTCGTGAGGGTACTATCTGGATGACGCAGATATTGGAGCGCATGGAGAACGGTGAGGGGCGTCCGGGGGATGTCGAGGAGCTTGAAAGGCTCTGCGATAATATCTTTGGCCGTACCTTCTGTCCGCTCGGCGATGGTGCTGTTATGGCCTTGCGGGGTTGTTTGAAGCACTTTAGAGAAGAGTTTGTATATCACGTGGAAAATGGCCGATGCATGGCTAAGGGCGGCCTTTAAAGAGGGATTTATAGTAAGTTATGGTTGAAGCAGTAGAAACTAAATTAATTCTTGAGATAGACGGTAAAGAGGTTCGCGTACCTTTTGGCACGCTTATCCTTGACGCGGCCAAAGAGGTAGATGTCATCATCCCTACCTTCTGCTATCAGGCGCGCCTTTCCGGGATCGGCTCTTGCAGGATGTGTATCGTAGAGATTGAGGGGCAGAAAAAGCTTCAGCCTGCCTGCATAACCCCTGTTATGGACGGGATGAAGATCGCTACCAATAGCGAGACCGTTGTCTCGGCAAGAAGATCCATGCTTGAGTTTCTCTTGAGTAATCACGCTAAGGATTGCCCTGTCTGCGATAAGGCAGGGGAGTGCGAGTTGCAGGATATGGTCTACTCGCACGGGCAGAGAAAGAGTAAATTTGAAGAGAAAAAGATTAGCCTTCATGTGAAGGACTATATAATAAGCCCTGTTATTATTAAGAACTCCAACAGATGCGTGCAATGTGTTAGATGCATCAGGGCGTGCCGTGAAATCGTCGGCAGAGGTGTGCTGGGCTCGGTCGGTCGCGGTGCGTATCAGGAGGAGACTAGCTTTAGAAAGGGCGAGCTTGAATGTGATAGCTGTGGCATGTGTATAGAGGTCTGCCCGGTCGGTTGCTTTATGAGGTTGCCTTACAGGTATAAGGCAAGGCCGTGGGATTTAAAGAGTGCTGTTAGCGTATGCCCTTACTGCGCCACAGGCTGTAAGACTACTTTGCAGGAGCGTGACGGCGAGGTCATTCGCTCTATAGCTTTTAAAGATCTGGGCTTTAACGATAGGATGATGTGCGCTAGAGGGCGTTTTGGCTATGATATTTTAAATAGCGATAAGAGGCTTACCACGCCGCTTAGAAGAAAGGGCGACGGCTTTGAGGAGATTAGCTGGTCCGAGGCCATGGGCATGATAAGTTCGGAGTTCGCAAAGACCTTGCCAGAGAAGCGTGGTGGCGTTGCCACGGCATCTTTACCTAACGAAGAACTCTTCTTTTTTCAAAAGATGATGCGCCAGGCTCTTGGTACGCCAAACCTTGACTCTACCTCACGCTGGTCAGGGGATACGGCAGGGGCCTATATGGCTGCTACCGCTATTAATGAAGGCGGGCGGACTATCTATAAGGCCGTAAGCTCTGATACCGTCTTTGTGCTGGGCACTCAGCTCTCGGAAGAAAACCCAGTTATTGATTATATAGTCAGGCATGTTACCGATAGCGGAAGGTCTAACCTTGTTATCGTATCACCTCGTGCCATGAAGCTTGACGCAACGGCGCATCAGTCGCTCAGGCACACCCCGGGTGAGTTGGCAAAGCTCCTTAACGCTCTGATTCTTTGCCTTTATGAAGGTGATGCAGGTGGGTTGGCAAGTCTTGAGGAAGTGGGAATAAGCAGTAAGGTATCTATTGCTGAGCTGGCGAAGCTCTCGGGTGTTACAGTAGACGAACTTAACCAACTCTCAATGAGGTTAAAGCGTTCCGAGACGATAAGTATTCTGGCTGGAACCGATATTCTAAAGCTCAACCAGGGGGCAAGAGGGCTAAGGCTTTTAAAGCTCGCTCTGGAGGCGATGGGTAAGAGGCTTCGCATCCTGCCGATCCTTGATAGGGCTAATCAGCGTGGAGCATGGGGCATGGGCGTTCATCCAAGCCTTGGCCCTGGATTCAGTCTTCTCTCCGGCGACGAGCGTGGCCTTGACTGCTATGGTATGCTTGAGGCCGCAAGCCAGGGCCAGATGGATCTTATGTATGTCATTGGTGAGGATATCGCAGGGATGTATCCTGATAGGGCCTTTGCCGAAGCTGCTTTGTCCAAGGTTGGTTTTCTGATTGTTCAGGATACCTTTATGACGGATACGGCCCGCAGGGCCGACCTGATCCTTCCCGGCGCACTTGCCGGTGAGAAGACCGGGACATTTACCAATCAGGTGGGAAGGGTACAGAACCTTGCTCCTATTCAGTCCCCTCCGGGTGGAGCTCGTATTGACCTTGATATTATGGGTGATATTGCATCAACGGTATCCAAGGGCTTTATGGAGGACGACTGTACGGATATCTTTAGTTGTATTCAGAAGGTTGTGCCAAGCTACATAAATATCGATAATAAATCAACAGGTAAGGACTGTGGCAGCGTTATCTCTACAGACGTTAGCCTTGAGGCCTTCTTTAATGTGGCAGAGAGCCAGGGGGCAGTGCCGACCGAAGAGTATCCGCTGCGACTTATAACAGGGAACCATCTTTTTTATTCAGGTAACCTGTCTTCTTACTCTGATATACTTTGTAGTCTTTTAAAAGAGCCTGTAGCAGAGATAGGGGTAGAGACGGCCAAGGCCATGGGGCTTAAAGACGGACAGGACGTTAATGTTGCCTGCGAGGGTTATCTCGATAGTTTCCGCCTGAAGATTAGCAAGGGCACTCCTGCCGGAGTGATATTTATAGCAGAAAATTATGCGGATAAACCGATAAATAGATTTTTCAGGCGTGGCGAGAAAATACCACTGGTTAAGATAACGTCTTAAAACCATTAGCCGAGCCCAATGAAGGGCGTCGGGGGGGTTAGTAGTATGGTAGATCCAAAGATTATTAGAACAATACCTTTTTTTGCCGAGTTGGACGATGACGAGCTTGCTGTTATCGCCGGGATCCTTCGTAGAAAGGAGTTCAAGCGTGGCGATACGGTCTGTGCCGAGAGCGAGAAGGGCTCAAAGCTATATGTCCTGAAAAAGGGCGAGGTCAAGGCCTGCCGGATTGCCCCGGACGGCGAGCTATTTACGCTGGTCGTGATGAAGGACGGGGATATATTCGGCGAGATGGGCTTTCTTGATGACCGTCCGCATTCGGCGACTCTTGTTGCGATCTCGGATATCGAGGTCTTAACGCTTGATCGCACTGAGTTCGAGGGGCTTGTCGATAAGTATCCTTGGGTTGTTTACAAGCTGCTCAAGAATATTGTCTATACAGTACATGCAATTGTTCGCAGCATGAATACTCGTTATATGGATATGCTCAACTATATGTGGGGCAGAAAACGCGGTTATTAAGTCTTTTGATCTTCGTTAATGTAAGAGGGATCCAAGTTTGAATATTATAGATATGGATTTATTATTTCAGGTAGTTGTTATCTGCGTAAAGGTAGGAGTAGTCGGCATGCTGCTATTTGGTGCGCCCGTTATTCTGACCTGGGTCGAGCGTAAGGTCGCCGGTCATATGCAGGTAAGGCTTGGCCCTATGCGGGTCGGCCCGCACGGGCTTATGCAGGCACTGGCTGATATGATAAAGATGATCTTCAAGGAAGATATCATCCCTGATAAGGCAGATAAGTGGCTCTTTAAGATCGCTCCTATTATTATGATGGTACCGATCTTTGCGATCTTTGTTACTATCCCGATTGCTCCGTCGATTACGATTCCGATCGTTGACTATGAGTTGAACTTCTGGATCTCGGATATGAATGTCGGTGTGGTCTATGTGTTGGCGGTATCAGGGCTTGCCGTCTACGGAATAATCTTTGGCGGATGGGCCTCGAATAGTAAGTACGCGCTTATGGGCGGGATGCGTGCCGCAGCCCAGATGATCAGCTACGAGGTCGCTATGACCTTCGCAGCCGTTGGTGTTGTAATGATGTCGGGCTCGATGAGTCTGGTTACTATAGTAGAGAGTCAGACAGGTGGTTTCTGGAACTGGAATATATTCTATCTTCCGGTTGGCCCGATATGGTTCTTTATCTTTATCATCTCCGGTATCGCCGAGATGAATAGGATACCGTTTGATCTACCAGAGGACGAGGGCTCGCTCGCCGCCGGTTATCACGTCGAGTACAGTGGTATGAGGTTTGCGTATTTTGCCCTTGGCGAGTATGTCGCGATGGTTGCGATAGCTATGCTTACGGTAGTCTTCTTCCTTGGCGGTTGGGATGATCCTTTTAATATAGGGTTGCCTCCGATCTTGTGGTTTTTGGGTAAGACCGGGTTTTTGATATATGTCTTTATGTGGATACGCTTTACGCTGCCACGTTACCGTTTTGACCAGCTAATGGCGATTGGTTGGAAGATACTTATACCGATATCTCTGGTAAATGTCCTTGTTACAGGGTTTATGAAAATATGAAAAAAGATTATATAAAAGTCGTCGAGCGCGATACGCCGGGCGTGGTGGATATCATTAAGAAGACCCTCTTTGTGGATTTTATTAAGGGTATGTCGCTAACGATTCGTTATAACTTTACGCGTACTATTTCCATGCAGTACCCAGATAAAGAGAAGTGGATACCGTACCAGAGGTTTAGGGGGGCGCATACCCTTAACAGAGACGAGCAGGGACGCGAGCTTTGTGTCGCCTGCGAGCTCTGTGTAAAGGTCTGTCCGACCGATTGCATAACGGTCGTTCCAATGGAGGATGATACCGGGCGTGGCATAGCCGACAGAGTTGCGAAGATCTGGCGCGTTGATCTGGCAAGGTGTCTTTTCTGCGGTTATTGTCAGGACGCCTGCCCAACGACTGCGGTAAGGCTCGGCAGGGACTATGAACTTGCCTGCATAAAGCTTGAAGATTCCGTTAAAAACATCGAGCAGCTCTTGCAGCCCCAGCAGATCCCTGAGAATTTTAAGGGCGGAATGGTCGTTAAGGCTCGTTACGAGCGCAACAAGAGCGGGCCCAAGGTCAGGGGTAATCTCTTTGAGAAGAGCGATAGCTTCTGGTGGCCTATTCCAGAGAAATGTAGTGACAAACCTGATAACAACGGTGACGGCAACCCGGATAAAGACAAGTAGGGATAAGGTATGATCTTAGAAAGGATGTTTTTTCTGTTATTTGCGGTCGTAGCTATTGCTGCGGCAGGCGGGGTCGTCTGCTTTAAAAACCCTGTGCACAGTGCTTTTTCACTGATAGTCTGCTTGCTGCAGGTGGCTGCTATCTTTGTTCTCTTGCGCTCGCCTTTTCTTGCGGTTGTGCAGATATTTATCTATGTCGGTGCTGTCATGGTCTTGTTCCTCTTTGTGGTTCTGGTTCTGGATATCAAGAAGGCGAGTCTTGAGACCTTTCCCGGGCTTAAGCGGTGGCCTGTCTACGTGATATTGCCTGTGATGGCGATAGAGTTTCTGATAGTGATCTTTGGTAAAAGCTTTGCGCATATGCAGATGGCCGAGCCCGGAGCAGAGACAACGGTCGAGGTAATAGGCTTGTCGCTCTTTACCTATTACTTATTGCCCTTTGAGATTATCTCTGTATTGTTGTTGGCTGCGATGGTAGGAGCTATTATTATGGCTAAAAAGAGGTGGAACTAATATGATACCGCTTACCTGGTTTATAGGTCTCGGCCTCATCCTCTTTATGATAGGGGTGGCCGGCGTGCTGCTCAGGAAGAATATTATTATTGTACTTATGTCGATTGAGTTGATGCTTAACTCGGTTAATATTAATCTTGTTGCCTTCTCGTATTATTTGGATGACATACGGGGGCAGATATTTGCGATATTCACGATAACGGTAGCGGCCGCAGAGGTGGCCGTTGCCCTTGGTATTTTGATCGCGCTTGTAAGGAACAGGCGTGTGTTGAACTCAGATGATATGGACTCGCTTAAAGGATAGGAGCTAATGTAATGAACTGGATACTAGACATACCGTTTGTCGGCTCGCATTTGCTGACCACCATAATCTTTGTGCCGCTTATAGGCGTCGCCCTGTTGTTGCTCATTAAGAACAAAAACGGGATGAATGACAATGTGGTTAAGTGGGTCGCACTTATCACTACGCTGGTGGAGCTGTTCTTAGGTATCTTTATCGTCTTGCGATTTGATACAACGACCCATGCCATGCAGTTTGTGGAAAAGGCCTCGTGGATTCCGGCTCTGAATATTAATTATAGTCTGGGTATCGATGGTATTAGCGTCTTGATGGTCTTTTTGGCGGCCTTTATCGGCTGGGTCTGTATCCTCGCGTCATGGAAGGCGATCACTACCAAGGTCAAAGAGTTTATGATCCTTATCCTTATCATGCAGACTGCTATGATAGGTGTCTTCTGCTCGATGGATCTG
The DNA here is from genome assembly GCA_964618745.1 of uncultured Thermodesulfobacteriota bacterium. Taxonomy (GTDB): domain Bacteria; phylum Desulfobacterota; class GWC2-55-46; order GWC2-55-46; family DRQE01; genus JAJRSM01. Next base: position 9,975 of record CAZUFI010000034.1, read on the forward strand.
ATCCTCTTCTTTATCTTCTGGGAGGCGATGCTTATTCCGATGTACCTGATAATCGGTATCTGGGGCGGGGTCAATAAGCTCTACGCCGCGATCAAGCTCTTTATCTATATGCTCGCAGGTAGTACCCTGATGCTCGTTGGTATTATCGTCCTTTATTATCATGCAGGGCAGACCTTTGATATTCAGGCGCTGGCGGCGACGAGCTACGGCTTTGAGTTCCAGATATTTATCTTTATACTGTTCTTTATAGCTTTTGCCGTAAAGGTTCCGACCTTCCCGTTCCATACATGGTTGCCAGATGCTCATGTGCAGGCCCCTACGGCAGGTAGTATTATACTGGCCGGTGTTCTGCTCAAGATGGGTGCATACGGCTTCCTGCGCTTCTCATTGCCGATGTTCCCGGACGCCTCGCAGTACTTTAGCGTCCCGCTCTGCATACTCTCTATAATAGCGATAATTTACGGTGCTTTCTTGGCTCTGGCGCAGACCGATATGAAGAAACTTATCGCTTACTCCAGTGTCAGTCATATGGGTTTTGTAACGCTCGGTATCTTCCTTTTGAATAAGAACGGAATCGAGGGCGGTATCTTACAGATGTTTAATCACGGTATAACGACAAGCGCGCTTTTCCTTTGTGTCGGTATGATCTACGAGAGGACGCATACGAGGATGCTGGATCGCTACGGATGGGCCTCTAAGCTGGTACCTGTATATGCCTTCTTCTTGTTCTTGTTCTCGATAGCCGCGATGGGCTTTCCCGGGACAAACGGCTTTATCGGAGAGCTGATGATCCTGATCGGTGCTTACGAGACACATAAGATTTACATCGTCTTTATGATCCTTGGAATCGCTCTGGGAGCGGCCTACATGCTCTGGATGTATAAGAGGATTGCCTTTGGCACGCCGGTCGAGGGTTTTGGGCACGGCGGGGTGACGACACCGCCAAAGTACCCGGCACCAAAGAAAGGTACTATCAAGGATATTAATATCAGAGAGATAATTCCTATTCTTGCATTCTTGGTCTTTGTCTTCTGGGTTGGGCTTCACCCAATGGACTTTTTGAATCTGTTGCATGTCTCGGTTGACAATCTGGTTGAGCAGGTCGGTGCGGTAGCAGCAAGCGGAGTCATTAAATGATCTTTAGTCTTTTAGATGTTCTGGCACTTCTGCCGGAGCTTATACTCGTTGCCGTGGCCTGCGTATTGCTGGTCCTGGATCCGCTAGTCAAGAAGTGTAGCGGACTGGCAGGTGTCATCTCGCTAGTGACTGTTATAGTTGCGGCTATTGCCACGTATTGTATCGCCTCCGGGGATCTGGCAGGTGGGAGCTTCTTTGCGGGTATGCACAAGATAGATCTCTATTCGGTCTTTTTTAAGATGATCTTCTACGTTGCGACCGTGCTGGTGATGTTAATGTCCTTCCAGTACGTCAAAAGCAAAGATATAGATATGGCCGAGTACTATATTCTGATGCTCTTCTCGCTCACAGGGATGATGATCCTTGCTTCGGCGGTCGATCTCTTGACGATCTATGTCGGTCTTGAGCTAATGAGTATTCCGGTTTATGTGCTGGCGGGCTTTAGGCAAAGCAGTCGTAAGTCCAACGAGGGTGCTATGAAGTATATCATCCTCGGTGCATTCTCCTCGGGTATATTGCTTTATGGAATATCGTTTATTTATGGCCTGACCGGGACTACTGATCTGGCTGAAATCGCCGTGGCACTGAAAGATCCTCTGACGAGTGTACCTGCCCTGAGCATAGCGCTTGTTATGTTGGTTGCCGGATTCGCCTTTAAGATCGCTGGAGTGCCGTTCCATATGTGGGCCCCGGATGCATACGAAGGCGCACCGACCCCTATCACGGCCTTTATGTCGGTCGGGGTCAAGGCCGCCTCATTTGCCGTAATGCTCAGGGTCTTTATGGTAGGGCTTGAGCCTTTATATGACCAGTGGGTCATTATCCTGATCGTCGTCTCAGTCCTTAGCATGGGTTACGGAAACTTCGTTGCTATCTCGCAGAAGAGCATAAAGAGGATGCTTGCTTACTCCAGTATTGCGCATGCGGGCTACGCGCTGCTTGGCCTTATTGCCGGTACGGCAGAGGGTGTCTCAAGCGTGCTCTTTTATATGGCGGTCTATGCCGTTATGAATATAGGGGCCTTTGCCATAATAGTATTGCTCTCGATAAATGGACGGAACGATCAGATAGATAGTTACAGGGGGCTTGGCAAGACCAATAAACTGGTCGCTCTACTGATGATGATCTTACTCTTTTCTTTGGCTGGAATACCGCCGATGGCCGGTTTTATGGGTAAGTTCTATGTCTTTAAGGCACTCTTAAGCCAGGGGATGATCCCGCTTGCGATCTTTGCCGTTGTGATGAGTGCTGTTGCGGCCTACTTCTATATCAGGGTCATAATGGTTATGTATATGAAAGAGCCTGAGGGCGAGTTTAAGATGTTTCGGCCTGCTTGCCTGTGTTTTGTAATATTGCTGACGGTAGTAGCTACGATCTGGCACGGGATCTATCCGACTTTACTGATTGATCTGGCTAGGCTTGCATCCAGTATAGTTTAGTAAAAGTATTTTAGAAAAGGAAATTATGGAAACAATTGTATCGATAAAGCCGCTTCTTGCGACCCTTATACCTGCTA
>CAZUFI010000035.1:0-6689 GCA_964618745.1 uncultured Thermodesulfobacteriota bacterium
ATTATCCTGTCCGGGTATACGAATACTCTCTTTATGGTTACGCCTTCATAATTTAGCCAGACGGCATACAGTTTGCCGCTGATAAGACTACGATCTTTGGTGTTTATACCAATGGTCGCTCCGTCTACTATATTGGGACTCATACTCTCGCCCTCTACTTTTATGGCGACGAGCTCTTTTTTGTAGTCTCTTTTAGGTATGGAGATGGCCCCTACCGGGCGTCCTTTAGGGAACTCGCCGGGGCCTCCTGAATCTTTTATTTCGTAGGTCTCGATGGTTGTGTACTCTTCACAGTACAGAGTCCATTCGGCCTCATGCGCATCGGTGTGGCGAGATTTATTAAGACTATCTACCTCGATAGGGCCTTTACCGGTAAGGAGCCAGTCAAGAGAGACCGAGCCCATATCAGCTATTTTGCATAGTGTGGAGATGTCCGGGTTGCGTTTATTCTTTTCGTAGTCGCTAATAGTCGCAACCCTGGAAAAGCCGAGCCTGTCCGCAAAAGAAGATTGATTGATCTTCAGTAGCTCGTCGCGAATAAGTTTTATTCTCTCACCTAGCGTGGACATAATTTACACATATCCGTAAAAATAGGGTTGACACAATACGCAAATTGGTATAGTATTAAGAAAATGATGATGCTGAGATTAAGAAATATATGTTGTGTGTATGGTTTTTTAATAACTATATAGTGGTGACGGCTTTTGTTTAGTCTCATTTTTGTTGTTTTTTAAGGATTACGTATAGGTTATATTTGTTATAACACGACTTTGAGTGTACGTCAAGGAAGGCTTAATTATGCGTGTAGAATATTCAGATGTGCTTGAAAGGATGAAAAAAAGTGCGAACCTTAAGAATGATTCAAGGCTTGCGCGGTTGTTAGATGTCACGCCACAGGCACTTTCAAATTATAAGAAAAGAGGCAAGGTCCCTTCTGATCTTTTAATAAAGTTCGCCCATATACAGGGACTTTCCGTAGACTGGCTTCTCAGCGGAGTGGGAGACAAGTACAGGGCCGTTGCGGATGGGGAAGAAGCGCCTGGTGTTGTTCAAGAGGAGAGTTCTTCTTATGGGACGAGGCCAAGTATGGCGGTCTCGGGCCTTGTAAACCTTGCAGCTCTCACCCCTGATGAGCTTATATATGTAGGGCGTCTTATTAAGGTACTGCGCTGCGTAGACGACTCAAATGCAGCGGTCTTAAAATGGACTATAGATGCATTTGAGCGGGCAGTCGTTGCGGATGTCTCTGTTGCCGAGATATCACCGAGTCTGGAAGATGCCCCAGATGCCCCAGAGGCATCGGATGTATCTGACCTGCTTTCTGAGACTTGTAACGCCAATATGGAAGACTCAGAAGAAGACTGATATTACCTCATATCCCCTGCTATTGTCTGCGCCTTTTTATAATTTCTTTCACCATTCCGCCATTTTATTCGCCATGAAGATATCCGTAATAGGCGTTCTTTGGTAGTCTTTCTGTGGTTGGAAGTTTCTCTTGATAAATATATATTTGCCCCCCTCAGGTCTCAGGCCGACTATCTCCACTATATATAGCGGCTTTGCGCATTCGCTCCTTGACAGCACCCCGTAACCTTAATATTATAATGTATTGAAAGGCTTATCATTATTGTGGAGTAGTCTATCTTGGAGGTATAAGAAGTATGGCTTTAGAGCAGATCCCCGTTGCTATAGAAGATGAGATGCAGAGGTCCTACCTGGACTATGCCATGAGCGTTATTGTTGGCAGGGCCTTACCTGATGTGCGTGACGGGTTAAAGCCGGTGCATAGAAGAATTATATTTGCAATGCACGAGATGGGCGTTGAGTGGAATAAGGCCTATAAAAAATCAGCGCGTGTCGTCGGTGATGTTATCGGTAAGTACCACCCCCACGGCGATTCGGCTGTATACGACGCTATAACCAGAATGGTTCAGGACTTTTCACTGCGTTATCCTTTGGTCGATGGTCAGGGTAACTTCGGCTCTATCGATGGCGACCCGCCGGCAGCGATGCGTTATACAGAGGTACGCATGTCCCGGCTTACCAGTGAGTTCCTTGGAGATCTTAGCAAAGAGACCGTGGACTTTATGCCTAACTACGACGGCTCTCTTGATGAACCTACCTTGCTGCCCGCTTCATTTCCGAGCCTTCTCGTCAATGGTTCTTCCGGCATAGCCGTCGGTATGGCGACCAATATGCCGCCGCATAACCTTGGCGAGATAATCGATGCGCTTATCTTTGTGGTAAACAACCCGGATGCAACGGCCAAGGACTTGATGGAGTTCGTCCCGGGCCCTGACTTTCCAACCGGTGGCTTTATCTACGGTGATACCGGGATAAAAGAGGCGTACAGAACCGGCAGGGGTATTATTCAGATGAGGGCTCGCGTAAATGTAGAGAAGAATCCTCGCACCAGCAAGCAGAGCCTTGTTATAACCGAGATACCTTATATGGTTAATAAGGCGCGACTCATAGAGAAGATTGCGCATCTGGTACGCGATAAGAAGATCGAAGGCATCTCGGATATAAGGGATGAGTCTGATAGAGAAGGTATGCGCGTTGTCATTGAGCTAAAGAGAGATGAGATAGCCGAGGTCGTCTTGAATAATCTTTACTTACAGACTCAGATGCGGTCTTCCTTTGGTGTTATAAATCTGGCACTGGTTAATGGTCAGCCGTGTGTAATGCCGCTGGCCGAGTTGCTGAGTGAGTTTATAAAATTCAGAAAAGAAGTCGTTACGCGACGTCTTGTCTTTGATCTGAGAAAGGCGCGTGAGCGGTCTCATATATTAGAAGGGTTGAAGATTGCCATTGATGATCTGGATAATGTCATAAAGCTTATCAGGGCATCTAAAGGCCCGCAGGAGGCTCGCCAGGGTCTGATAAAGAGCTTTAAGCTTAGTCTCTTGCAGGCAAACGCAATACTGGAGATGAAGCTATCTCGCCTTACCGCCCTTGAGCGCGATAAAATCATCGCAGAGTATAATCAGATACAGGCCTTTATAAAGAGTATTATCGGGACGCTCGATAGCGCGGAGCTTCTTATGGGTGTTGTCGTTGGCGAGTTAAAAGAGCTTCGTGAAAGATTCAATGACGAGCGTCGCACCGAGATAGTAGAGAACCCGGAAGAGATAACCCTCGAAGACGTTATAGCAGAAGAAGATATGGTTGTAACCATCTCGCATAAGGGTTATATCAAGAGAAATCCAACGAGCCTCTTTAGGATTCAGAAACGAGGGGGTAAGGGTAAGACAGGGATGACGACCAGAGAGGAGGACTTTGTCTCTAGCCTCTTCGTCGCCTCTACCCATAGCTTTATTATGTTCTTTACCGATAGGGGTAAGGCATTTTCCAGAAAGGTCTATGAGCTTCCGCAGGCAGGCAGGGCTGCGCGAGGCAAGGCCATGGTCAATATCCTGAGTCTTTCCCAAGGTGAGGGCATCAGTGCCTTCCTGCCGGTAAAGGAATACGAGAGCGGGAAATGCATCCTTATGGGGACGAGTCAGGGAACGATAAAAAAGACCGATCTTATGAGTTTTTCAAATATCCGCGTAACCGGCATAATCGCCGTCAGCCTCGACCTGGATGATAAGCTTATCGGTGCAAGCCTCGCCGACGGCACGCGCGACGTCTTTATAGGGACGCGCAATGGTATGTCGATCAGGTTTAGCGAAGAGGACGTTCGCGAGATGGGCAGGCAGGCAAGAGGGGTGCGTGGCATAAAGCTTGCCAAAGGCGATAGCGTCGTTGCTATGGGCACGCTCGATGACGATAGGACGATCCTCACCGTAACCGAGAAGGGATACGGCAAGAGGACCAAGCTCTCGGAGTATCGCAGCCAGTCCAGAGGCGGTAGCGGAATAATAAATATCAAGGTGACCGAGAAGAACGGCCCGGTCGTTGCCGTTACACAGGTCAAAGATTCTGACGAGATTATGATCTCTACGAGTACGGGTAAGATAATCCGAATTGTTATGAAGGACGTCTCGGTGATCGGGCGTAGCACGCAGGGCGTAAAGCTGATGAATATCGCCGCCGGCGAGGTCGTAACCGGGATAGCCCCCATAATGGAGAAAGAAGATAAATTGACGGTGGATGGTTAATGAGGCCACATAGCAAAAGACCAGCTAATGCGGGAGGAGGGAGCAGCTCTGTACTGCGCTTGGCGGTCTTTTCTATAGTTCTTATCTTTATCGTAGCTACTGCTGTGGGTTGTTCTAATAAGGCCGAAGAGAGGGCCTTTTTCAGGGCCGAACAAGCCCTTGGCGAAGGAGAACATCTAGAGGCCATTGCCTATTATAAGATCTTTGTCGAAGAATTTCCCGATAGTGTGCTTGCCCCTGAGGCTCAGTATAAGGTAGGTGTCGTCTATAATAGTCATCTGAAGAATGCTACAAAGGCTCTGGAGGCATACGCCATGCTTTTGTACCTCTTCCCGGGCTCTCCTGAGGCGGTGCTTGCCAGAGAAGAGCGAGCAAAGGCCTACTCGTCCTGGGGGCGACACAGGGAATCTATCGCGGAGTATGCCTGGATGCTGGAGTATGGCACTGAAGAAAAGGCCGGAATTTATCGTTATAATATCGCGCTAGAGTATATAAAGATGAATGATTACGGGCAGGCTCGTATAGAGCTCGATGAACTTATCAAGAGCGCCCCTGATGAAAAGCTGCTTGCTAATGCCTATTATCAGGTGGCAACGGCTCTGCAACTTGGTGGAGATTTTAGCGCAGCGGTCAAGGCCTATGACCTTTTTATAGATACCTTTCCAAATCATAAGCTAAATTCCGATGCTATGCTTCATAAGGCAACGGTTCTGGAGCAGAGTGGAAAACTTAAAGAGGCCCTGGCCCTTCTCAAGGTAGTACGCACGCAGTACCCAGAACTTGCCGTGCCACTTGCCATTAAGATAGCAAGTGCCGAGAAGAGACTTCGTGACGGGCCAAAGCTTAATAAAAAGAAAAAACGTAGGCGCAGACGAAGGTAACAGGCCCATTCGGGCTTTTAAGCCCATCCGCCCCTTCGGGGTTAAAGTTCATTAAGTTAATCGAGGTTCTTTTGGGCAATGGATTGACTTTTCAGGGTTTGAGCTAGGTTCGTAGTTTTCTGTCCCTTCGGGCTTTAATGCCTCTTCGGAGCTAAATGTTTTTCAAGGTTAATGGTAATAACAGGGCCTTTGTCACCTTAGTGGTTTTCTGTCCCTTCGGGCTTTAATGCCTCTTCGGAGCTAAATGTTTTTCAAGGTTAATGGTAATAACAGGGCCTTTGTCACCTTAGTGGTTTTCTGTCCCTTCGGGCGTTGGCTTCCATTCGGCCCATAAGCCCTGTTTAGGCTCTAGCCCCATTTCGAGTCTAAATGCCTGTCAGGGTGAGGGGTGATTCAGGTAGCCTCTTGATCGTATATATTTATGATCGACTCTTAATTATAGTAGGTGATTTATAGAAATGAAAAAGATAGCAGCTATAGGTGCTGGAAGTTGGGGGACGACCCTTGCCGTGCTTTTGGCAAAGAAAGGGCATTGCGTGACGCTCTGGGTAAGAGAGCCGGAGCTCTGTGCGGAAATCTTAAAGACGCGCGAGAATAAGACCTTCCTTCCAGGTTTTCTATTGCCACCGAATCTAGAGGTTACCAATGACCTGAGTCAGGCCGTAGCTGGTGCTGAAATTGTCTTAAGCTCTGTGCCATCTCACGGTATAAGAGGTGTCTTTAAAGGCCTCTCGGCCTTTATAGATGAAGGCACTATTATCGTCAGCGCGTCAAAGGGGATTGAGCAGGAGAGCCATTTGCTATGCTCTGAGATCCTGCGAGAGGTCTTGCCGTCTTCTTTAAAAGACAGGGTTGTTATTCTCTCCGGCCCGAGCTTTGCTAAAGAGGTCAGCCAGGAGCTTCCAGCCGCCGTCTCTGCCGCTTCAAAAGACAAATCCCTTGCCTCAGAGATTCAAGAGGTTTTTTCTACTCCATACTTTCGAGTCTATACCAACGGCGACCCTGTAGGGGTAGAGCTAGGTGGTGCGCTTAAAAACGTAATGGCCTTAGCCGCTGGAGCATCCGACGGCCTCGGGCTTGGCGCAAATGCACGCGCAGCACTTATAACAAGGGGTCTGGTAGAGATTACAAGGCTCGGAGTTAGTATGGGGGCAGAGCCTGCTACCTTCTATGGGCTGGCAGGGATGGGAGACCTAGTTTTAACCTGCACGGGTACACTTTCCAGAAACCATACCGTTGGTTATAAAGTCGGGCAGGGGCAAACTCCAGAACAGGTCGTCAGTGAAATGCAGATGGTCGCCGAAGGCGTAAAGACCTCGCTAGCGGCCTCAGAACTAGCGGCAAAGCGCGGTATTGAAATGCCGATAACCGAGCAGGTACGTAAGGTCTTCTATGAGGGCAAACCTCCGAAAGATGCCGTTATGGAACTGATGGTTAGAGAACTCAAAGAAGAATGCTAGCACTCACTGCGTGAGGGCAACCCACATGCGTGGGGGCAAACCACCTGCGGTGGGGCAAATCACCTGCGGTGAGGCAAAATTCAATAGATAGCTTTGTGCCATGCATGGTAATAAATCTTATTAATAAATATGCTGTGCGCAGCACCCTGCGGTGGGGCACTCACTGCGTGAGGGCAACCCACATGCGTGGGGGCAAAATTAAGCAGATAGTTTTATCTCCTGCGCAGTACTAATTTTTCTTATAT
>CAZUFI010000035.1:6789-12430 GCA_964618745.1 uncultured Thermodesulfobacteriota bacterium
GGGCAAAATTAAGCAGATAGTTTTATCTCCTGCGCAGTACTAATTTTTCTTATATTTTTCCTTTACTTTTCCCTTACTTCTGTCGAATAAGTTATATGTGTTTGATCTCCTGCGTAGAGTCTGTATCTCTTTTCACTGTAGAGGTCTGACATAGGTGGTTTTTTGTGTTTTTTAGACGTAAAATGCAACCGCTATAACCTTTGTGTCCAGATCAAGGAACTGTAATTGATAGCATATGTATAGAAGAAGCATACATTCAAAGATCCTTATAATAGTCATAGCTGTCTTGGCGATAGGTGTGCTAGTGGCCTCCTATAGGGCCTTTAAGAGCGAAGAGAAACGTCTGCTGGATGAAAAGATATCGAGTAGTCGGCTGTTGTCGCGTACAGTGCTTAGTGCGATCTATGTAGATATGATCGAGGGTAGGGCTGATATTGCTCGTCGCCTTATGGATATACTTCGCACCGAAGAGGGCGTTGAGAGGGTTCAGATTATACGCTCGAATGGTCGGGAAGAGGCCTTTCGTGATACCAAGACTATAGAGGCTGTTCGTAAAAAGACAGGTATGCTTAAGCCCGAGTGGCTTGAGGATCGCCAGCAGTATGATGGCGTTATCGCAGAAGGCGTTGATGATGAGTCTTTTAAGAAGGCATTGGCTAGTTTTAAGGATAACTGGAGTGCCGAGCCGGTCTATTATCTGGAGGATGGCGGACGTGTCTTTACATATATTCAACCTATTGCGGAGAGGCCGGATTGCATAGCTTGTCATTATAAGAACGGTGCCAGAGGTGTATTGATGGTCTCTTTCTCTCTCGATAGCATGTATGTGATGCTGGTAAAGAGCCGTAATCAGTGGATTATCACTGGTATTATTGCGATTATCTTCGGAGGTATACTGGTCTCTGTACTTATAAGAAGGGTAGTGACAGGCCCGGTCAGAAAGACGATAGAGGTGATTGAGGAGGTTACAAGGGCCGGCGGTGGATTATCGCGCACTCAAAGGGCCGAGGTCTCTTCCGATGATGAGATAGGGGCACTGGCAAAGGCATTTAATAGTATGCTTGATATCCTTGAGCGGCGTGAGGCAGAGAATAGCCTGCTCTTGAGTAAGATAGAGAAGAGTCGTAATGAGTGGGTAACGACCTTTGATTCTATCCAGGACCTTATCTCTATCCACGACAATGAGTTTAATATAATACGGGTAAACAAGGCCCTGGCCGATAAGTTCAACTGTGAACCCAGAGAGCTTATCGGGAAGAAGTGTCATATTGTATTCCATAATGATGATACCCCTAATAAGTCTTGTGTTAATAAAAAGACTACCGGGAGCTGCAACCGGGCAGGGGCCGAGGTCGATAGGGTATCTATTGAGGGTAACTTCAAGGTCACTACCTTCCCTATCTTTGGTGATGCAGGGAAGGTTATAGCAACGGTGCATATAGGGCGTGACGTTACTCTGGAAAAGGTCATGGAGCAGAGGCTGATGCACTCGGAGAAGATGGCGAGCCTTGGTAATCTGGTCGCCGGTATCGCCCATGAACTCAACAACCCGCTGATGGGAATCATGGGCTTTAGCCAGCTCTTGATGGAGACGGCAGGGGAGAAGAAGGTCGATGAGATAAAGGATCGGCTGGAAAGGATATTCCGTGAATCTATCCGGGCCTCAAAGATAGTCCAGAACCTATTGACCTTTGCGCGTGCCCAGAAGCCGGAGCGTACTCTTTGCAGTATTAATGATATAATGCGCGATACAATAGCCCTTAGGGGATACTCTTTAAAGACAAATAATATAGAGATCGTGGAGGATCTGGCCGAGGGATTGCCCGGTACGATGGTGGATTACTATCAGCTTCAACAGGTCTTTGTAAATATTATAAGTAACGCCGTAGACGCTATGGTTGCTCACCGCAAAGGCGGGCGTCTTGAGTTTCGTACAGTGCTCAGCGCAGACGGTAAAAACATTGATATCATCTTTACAGATAACGGGCCGGGTGTGCCGAAAGAAGTAGTTAAAAATGCCTTTGATCCCTTCTTTACTACAAAAGAGGTAGGTAAGGGCACGGGGCTTGGTTTGTCAATAAGTCACGGTATTATTGGAGAGCACGGTGGGTGGATAGAGATGAATAGCCCTGGTACTGGTGGTACAGTCGTTACAATAGAGCTGCCTGTAGTAGAGAGCCGTGGCGAGGTAGACGGCGTAGGGCTTATCAGGGATACAGAGTCCTCGGTAGTCTTAAAGGGTGTGCGGGTTTTGGTAGTTGATGACGAGGCTTCTATTAGGGATGCGCTTTCCTATATCCTGAGTGCCAAGGGTTTTGAGGTCAGAACCGCTTCTGAGGGTAGTGAGGCACTGGAACTCTTGAAATTAGAAAGTTTTTCGCTTATACTAGTAGACATAAAGATGCCGGGTATGGGTGGCATTGAGATGTATGAATTTATAGGTAGGGATTACCCTGCTATGCAAGAGCGGGTCGTCTTTCTGACCGGTGATGTCTTTAGTGAAGATGTAAAAGATTTTCTAGAAAATGGCAATTGTAATTACCTTACCAAGCCTTTTGAGGTAAGTGGTTTGTTAAGTCTTTTAAATAAGATTTTAAGTGATGCAGCCTCGACGTAGTTGTTTTTATTTAGAGTTTAATGGAAAAAGGGGATAGAGAAAGCCATGCGAGTTACCGTTATTATACCAACGCTTGATGAAGATAAGAGTCTTGCCAATACTATTGGCTCGGTACTTTCTGGCGAACAGGTTTGTAGCGATAATGTCGAGGTTATAGTAGTTGATGGTTGCAGCACTGATAATACAACTAGGATAGCCAGTGAGATGGGGGCAAAGGTCCTTACGACCCTGCGTGGCAGAGGGCTTCAGATGGATGAGGCCGCAGCTATCGCAGAGGGTGAGATCTTATTATTCCTTCATGCCGATACCTCTTTGCCGGAAGGTTGGTACGAGGCCGTACGCTCTGCTATGGATGATAAAGAGGTTGCTGTCGGAGCATTTACCCTCTCCATTGATTCGCAGAAGAAATGGTTCAGGGTGCTTGAGCGTGGCGTTAGTCTGCGCTCTACCAGGTTTGGTCTTATCTATGGCGATCAGGCAATCTTTGTCAGAAGGCAGGCCTTTATTGATGCCGGCGGCTTCAGACATTTACCGCTTATGGAGGATGTAGATTGCGTCAGCCGTATGAAGGCCGTTGGTAAGCTTAAGGTCCTTGATGAGGCCGTTGTTACCTCTCACAGACGTTGGGAGGCCAAGGGCATCGTAGGTAACTCGGTTAGAAACGTAGTCTATCTGGCATTATTTTATCTGGGTGTCTCGCCTGAAAGGCTCTGCAATTGGTATTACAGCCATTGATATTTAATAATCCTTTAAAAATTATTATTTAGGAGAGGTCTTATGGAGTTTAAGTCTATTGAGGATCTGAAGGCAGTGGTCGGTGCTGCTGCTTGCAGTGAGGGCCAGGTCTGTGCGCTTGCAGATGCAAAGGCTCTGAGTAGTGATCTTATTGAGCGGCTCGCATTTAATGCCGGTGTGAATGAAGACGCACAGGTCAAAGAACTGGCGCGTTCTGTTATAAAAGGTGCGGCTGCGGCACTTGGTATTTATTCGGCCTCTATTCAGGGCCTTTATGAGGCTATGGGCAGAGGTGAAGTTACCGGGTTGACAGTACCGGCGATAAATATCAGGGGTCTTACGTATGATACGGCTCGTGCAATCTTTCGGGCCGGAGCAAAGAACAACTCTAATGCATTTATCTTTGAGATAGCAAAGAGCGAGATAGGGTACACAGAGCAGCGACCCGCCGAGTATACGGTAAGTATTCTGGCCGCTGCGATAAGAGAAGGTTATAAAGGCCCGGTATTTATTCAGGGCGATCATTTTCAAGTTAGCCTAAAGGGCTATGAGGCAGATAAGGCCGCAGAGATTGCGGCTTTGCAGGCCCTCATTAAAGAGGCGATAGAGGGCGAGTTTTATAATATAGATATTGATGCCTCTACGCTTGTGGATCTAAGTAGGCCTACGGTCCTGGATCAGCAGAGGCCGAACTTCGAGATCACGGCCTTTATGACAAGCTATATCCGCGAGCTTGAGCCCGAGGGCGTAACCGTCTCTATCGGTGGCGAGATCGGCGAGGTAGGCAGTCAGAACTCTACAGAAGAAGAGCTTCGCGCATTTATGGACGGCTACCTTGATCTGGTCGGTAAACGTCATAAAGGGATAAGTAAGATAAGCGTTCAGACCGGGACCTCGCATGGCGGCGTTGTCCTGCCAGACGGCACTATAGCAAGTGTAAGCGTTGATTTTGATACGATTGAGCAGTTATCAAAGGTCTCGCGTGAGGTCTACGGAATCTCAGGCGTTGTCCAGCACGGGGCTTCTACCCTGCCTGACGATGCATTTCATTTATTCCAGAAAAGAGAGGCCAGTGAGGTCCATCTGGCTACTGGCTTTCAGAATATGGTCTATGACAGCGCGTCTTTCCCGGCAGAATTAAAGGACGAGATATATTGTTACTTGAAAGAGAATATGAAGGCCGAGTGGGGCGAGGGCGTAACCGAGGAGCAGTTCTTATACAAGACTCGCAAAAAGGGCTTCGGGCCTTTTAAAGAAAAGATGTGGCGACTGCCAAGAGAGACAAGAGACGCAATCGGAGCGGAACTTGAAGATCGCTTTGATTATTTATTCAAGCAGCTCAATGCCGTAGATACTCTGGAGACGGTAGGGAAGCACGTAGGCTGAGTAAGGTTTGAGTTTTGAGATACCTATGAACAATATATGAAAGGGGCGGTTATCCGCCCCTTTTTTTGTTTTATCTTCATGTTTTATCTTCATAAGGATTAATAGTCTTTGCTGTCTGTTTTTTTAAGTAGTTTGGTTGTCAGGTATTTTTTGTTAAGAAGGTTTTATGTCTTTACCTCCCCCTTTTCAAAGGGGGATTGAGGGGGGTCAATCTTTTCTTGCCGCCTTAGACTGAGCTCTTGCTTATTGTCTCTGGCAAAGCCCTCTGAGAATATGTTATAGTAATATCTTGCTTGTTGTTACTTAAGATACTGAAAGACTTTAAGGGAGATCTAGCGATAATGATAAACGCAACTCAGATAAGGGCCGGGATGACGATACTTTTTAATGGTGCTCCGCATACCGTGATGACCTGTAAGCACATAACTCCGGGTAAGGGTAATGCAGTCGTCCAGACGAGGCTCAGAAATATAGAGACAGGTATTGCTACCGAGAACCGTTACCGCTCTGATGAGAAGCTGGAGAAGGCGAGGCTTGATAAGGTAGAGATGAATTATCTTTACTCCGACGGTGAGACGCATCATTTTATGAATTCTCAGACCTACGAGCAGATAGAACTCTCTAGTGAAAAACTTGGCGACTCGACCTATTACTTAATTGAGAATATAAAGTTTATAATAGAGTTCTATAAAGAAAACCCAATCGGCGTTATTCCGCCGAAGGTCGTAGAGCTTAAGATCATTGATACTCCGCCAAACCTGAAAGGGGCGACGGCTACGGCATCGCCAAAGCCGGCGAAGCTTGAGACCGGGCTTATGGTAAATGTACCGCCTTTTGTAGAGACCGGCGAGGTCGTTCGTATCGATACCGCAGAGGGTAAGTATCTGGAGCGCGCAAAGTAGT
>CAZUFI010000036.1:0-10833 GCA_964618745.1 uncultured Thermodesulfobacteriota bacterium
AGGCCGAAGGTAAAGAGCTGAAAAAAGGCGACCTTATATCTCTGGGAAGCATAACGTCACTGGTCCCTATAAGAGACGGAATGCAGACGATCAGCGCACGCTACACAGGGCTAGAACCAATGAAGCCAAACTCGACTATAGAAATAACAATACGCTTTGCCAACTAGCCCACCTGCGGTGGAGCAAAGTCCATTAAGAAGGTAGGTACTACGCACAAGAACAGAACCATATTAATAAACTTGCCCGTGCGGCATGCACCCTGCGCCACCTGCGGTGGAGCAAAGTCCATTAAGAAGGTAGGTGTCCAGCAAAGCTAAGAATCATATTAATAAATATGCTGTGCGCAGCACCTGCGGTGGGGCACCGGTTGCACCGGGGGCAAAGCGGCTTCGCCGCAAAAGCTGAACCTTATTGATAAATCTGCTATACGCAGTACCTGTGCGCAGCACAGTCCAGTAGGAAGATAACTATTCCTCAAAGAATCGATTTAATAAAATAAATGGAGAGCCAGAACTAGATCATCCAACCTACAGAAGATGCCTAATAATACCTTTAAAAACATACTACTCTGCCTGGATAACTCCGAAGACTCACGCACGGCAACGAGGCTGGCACTGGCTATGGCCGGTAAAGATACGACGATTACCGGCTTGCACGTCTATGCGGCAGCCCTGCATACCGAGAGGTTTAGCCAGCTTGAAAGGTATCTGCCCGAGCGTTACCAGAACAAAGCCGCTCTGGCCGAGCAACGCTCTGCGCATACAACACTTATAACCAAAGGGCTTGAGATAATATCCGATTCTTATATGACTCCGCTTACAGCCCTTGGCGAAGAGTCAGGAGTAAAGACCAGGGCTGTAAAGCGCGAGGGCAAGAACTATAGAGAGATACTGAACGAGGCCCATAAGAACTCAGAGCATAACAACAAAGCCTATACCCTAACCATCCTCGGCGCGCGCGGCCTTGGCAAACTCGACACCCCCGAAGAAGACGGCTGCGGCAGCGTCACCGAAAGAGTAGCAAGAGGTATAAAGACCGACCTGCTAATAGTACGCACCCCGCTTGACATCAGCAAAGACTGCAAAGACGAAGCCAGTGAAATCGCCGTTGCGATAGACGGCAGTCCAGCCAGTTACGGCGCATTAATATTAGCGATTGAGCTAGCAGAAAAACTAGCTAAAAAAATAAAAGTCCTAGCGGCCTTTGACCCGCTCTACCATCAGGTCGCTTTTAAGAGC
This sequence comes from uncultured Thermodesulfobacteriota bacterium, assembly GCA_964618745.1. Lineage (GTDB taxonomy): Bacteria > Desulfobacterota > GWC2-55-46 > GWC2-55-46 > DRQE01 > JAJRSM01. Next base: position 1,239 of record CAZUFI010000036.1, read on the forward strand.
CTTGAAGGCGTCTTGTCAGAGGCCGACGGAGAGCTCTTTAAACTCGAAGAACAGGAAAAACTCCATACCGAGATAATCGACAACAACCTCGCGGCCCTATACCAAGACCACCTGGATACCGCCGTAGAGATTGCAAAAGACTTCGAGATCGAGATCAGCGCAGAGCTTCTCTCTGGCAAGCCCTATACAGAGCTGCTAAAATACATAAAGAAAGAAAAGCCATTTATCTTGATAATGGGTAAGACAGGCGTACACGCCGACGCGGAGTTGGAGATAGGCAGCGCGACAGAGAAGACGTTGCGCAGTGCCGAGTGTAGCGTATATATATCTACAAAGCCCTACACACCCGCGCCAAGGACCAGAGACGAAGGCCTACCTGATATCTCCTGGAACCTAGAGGCCGAAGAGACTATCTCTCGCATCCCGGCCTTTGCACGCGCGATGGTCAGGAAGATGGCAGAAGAGATGGCGATAGAAAAAACCACAGATACCGTTACCAGAGAGCTGCTTCTTGAGCTGCGCAAAAGGATAGGTCTATGAACGAAGAAAAACAAAATACCTCCTCACCAATCGCAGCACCTTATCTTATCTCATGGAACCTGACAAAGCAGTGCAACCTTGAGTGCGAGCACTGTTATATGGATGCTGATGAGAAGAGCGGCAACGCAGAGTTATCGACAGAGGCCTCGCGCAATATTATCGACGAGATCGTAGCATTCTGCCCGGAAGGACCTATGCTGGTAATGACCGGCGGAGAGCCGCTGCTACGAGCCGATATCTTTGAGCTTATCGAGTACGCATCCGCAAAAGGACTGATGCCAGTACTTGGCACTAACGCTACAAAGATCGACGACGAGGTGGCGGAAAGACTCAAAAAAAGCGGGATAGCAGGGCTTGGCATTAGTATTGATTCTATCTCCGCACCGGGCCATGACAGGTTCAGAGGTGTCGAAGGTACATGGATAAGAAGCGTTGAAGGAGCAAAGGCCGTTAAACGCGCGGGCCTGCCATTTCAGATTCAATTTACCATTACCAGAGAGAATGCAGATGAGATCGAGCAGGCCGTAGTCCTAGCAAAAGAGCTCGGGGCCGTCGGAATAAACTTCTTTTTTCTGGTACGTACAGGACGTGAAAAACAATCTCCCTTTATCAAGAACCGCCTGAGCGCAGAAGAGCATGAATATATACTGAAGCAGATCGTCAAGCTTGAGGCCCTCTACGGAAAAGAGATAATGGTACGCGCAAGATGTGCGCCATTAATTGACAGGATAGCCCGTGAAGAATCCGCATCAACAAGCCTAAGAGGGGCTGGCTCTGCCTGTATAGCGGCAAGTGGCTATCTGCGAATCGACCCGGACGGCTTTGTAACGCCGTGCCCTTATATACCGCCGACAAGCGATACGCCGAATATACAGAGAACCTCGCTTCGCGATATCTGGGAGCAAAACGAGGCCTTTGTTTTACTGCGCACTCGTGCCTATAAAGACAGGTGCGGCGACTGCGAGCTAAAAGAAAGCTGCGGTGGTTGCAGAGCAAGGGCCCTTGCAGATACCGGCGACCTGATGGAGACCGATCCGCTCTGCCTATACGAGCCAACAGGCAATATTATAGAGGCTATAGATATCGCACCTGAGTGGAGCAGTGAGGCCACGCAGCGGCTGGAGAAGATCCCTGTATTTTTAAGAGCAATGGTAAAGAAGAGCACCGAACGTTACGCACGGACAAAGGGGATAGATCTGATTACCCCGGCACTTATGGCTAAACTAAGGAAAAAGGTTATAAAGTGACAGAGACAGGCTGCGATAAAGAAAGACCTGTGCGCGGCATAAAGCGTAAGATCCTTGGGGTATCGCTTCTATCGGTCGGGCTTTTAAATACCATGCTTACGCTCAAGGCCGGAACAGCACCCGATGGCTTTAACTATATCATCGTTGGCGCAGGCCTGCTTATCTTCTGCTCTGGCATACTCAGGAAACAATCCTAGTCTTCGTTACGCCCGACACCTCTTAACCAGATAATCTCTAACCCCAGAGCAGTAAAGAAGACTAACAAAGGCCAGATCAGAGCACCCACGCCTTTTTCATCTTCAAAGGCGAGCCAGAGCCAGCCGGTGGTTGAGTACTGCCCGCCCTGCTCCATATTAGAGCCGTCACGCAGGGCAATGGCTAAAGGTTGGGTCAGCCCAGAAAGCTCGTCGCCAATAGCATCAATTAACGGACGCCGTATAATTACCTGCCACCGCCCGTCTTTATAGATGGCCTGTGCGTCTTTATCACTACTCTTCCAACCAACCACGTCTTTTCCAGAAAACTCAAGAGGCCTTCTAAGTTCGGCCTTTGTTATAGCCTCAGTCTCTTTCGGGTCATCAAGACTCTTAGAAAAACGCAGTTCCAGAGTATCGGCTAAAGGATCAACTCCGATAATCTTACGTGCCTCTTTAAGACCCGGTACGCTCCGGGTAGGGTCGTCCCACTCTATAAGCAATGCAACCTCTGCCTCGCTATAGATGGCCTTGACCGATACCGAGAATATCGTCGGGGTCGTAAGGCCCTTCGCCCCTCTAAAGGCAGGTGCAACAAGAAAGCTCTTAAATGATGCCTGATTCCAGCCCGAGTCTGCTAAAGAGTCTGCCAAGACCTCGACCTTCCTTGCCCTTATGACTCTATCTCCATCGGCCCTTTTATATTCTTCGGGCAGCGTCATTACGTAGTTAGCTACGTCCCATCTTTCTTTTATGGTAAGGGATTTTTTATTATCAGGGTCTGCAAAAGACGGCATCTGTGTGCCGGCTATTCCGGTCGTTATCCTAGTAAAGATCTCCTTTGCGCTATCGGATCTTTTAAGGCCTCCGGGCCGGGTCAGGTTGCCGGGCCAGGTCCTGAAGCCCCAGTCGTCTTTAAGGGACTTTGCGGGGTTGCCTCTGCCTGCCTCGCCGTGACATTCTGTGCATCTATCGCCGAAGAGTTCCCTGCCTCTTTCGATACTCGACGAATCAGACGGGACTGCCTCGCCGTAGTCTATTGTTTTTTTCTCAGGCATATCCATCGCGGCCAGGTCTTTAAGGTAGGCTACCAGAGCATCTACCTCGCCTTCTGCGAGAAGATCCTTCCACGCGGGCATCGCTGTGCCCTTGAGTCCGTCGTTAATGGCACGCCTGATATCGCCGTCGCTCGGATAGAACTCGTCAAAAGGGGTCGTCTTGAATTTATACGTACCATCGGTCAGGTCTCGCGGCGGCGGCATAAGAGCACTATCAATCACTCCACTATTGCCTACTTGACTTTGCCCACTCGCATGGGTCGCCGCAGGTCCGTCGCCGTAGCCGTCTGCGCCATGACACCACCAGCAATAATTATCATAGAGGATCTTCCCTCGCGCCACAGGGGTCAGATCTGCCAGCGATCTATCTCTCTTCTTTATACGCCGCCCCGTAGGCGAGATACGTTTTTTAACTTTCTTTCCTTTCCACGCCCTCGGAGTATTGCCGGTATAGTCATAAAGAAATAAAATTACCTTCCAGATATCAGCCTCTTTCAGATGATCTTCCCATGCCGGCATCGCCGTCATCCGTGGCCTTGCACTTATCGGCAACCCGGCACCGCCCTTGACTATTCGCCAGAATAGATAGGCCTCATTTAGCTGCGCTATGGTATCGCTCCCTATAAATGGAAGGGGCGCTGGCATGAGCCCGCCGCCCAGATGCCCCCTGCCATCAAGCTTTGCACCGTGACACCCCAGACAATTCTGATAATAGATAACGCCGCCGTCTCTTACCAGACGACGAAAACCTTCTGTATTATCGTCTAATTTTCTATACGGATTTTTCAGAGTATTAAGGTTATATCTTTTCCCGTACGCACTGATCCTTCCAGGCGGCGGCGGGTGAATAACACGCTGGTTGGTTGGGGTGGCAAGCCCCGCCGCTAGGTATGAATAGGTCTTATAAGCTAACAGGCAAGGAATAATCAGAAGCAGGACAATAGCCAGAGGCCGGTAGCGTCTTCCGAACAATATATTTTTTATAGGATCAAAGAGCCTTGCTGTCCCCTGATCTGTAGCGGTCATCGCAAGCAGCGTCGTAACGATGACAAAGAACATATAAAGGGAGACCAGACTCGACGGTATGGGCTTACCGCTCACTAAATTTGGCCCTTGAAAGATAAGATAAGCACCAACAACAACGGCTATAAATTTTATAGGGGCAGGTACTTTCATCTATCTTCCCCCTTACTAAAACTCGGCATAACAAGCGAAGGTTTTATACTAACCTCAACGCCGGAGCTGCGCTGCAAATAAGCGACCACGGCCCTTATCTCAAGCGAGCTCAGGTCAACCAGCCCGCTCGTTACTCGTGGCATAGGACTTACAATCTTTCCCTTCTCCATCTTGCCGTAGCCCTCGACCACATAAAGACCGGGCTCTAGCATTGATTCAAGGATATACTCGGTTGCCGTTCGGGCGTGGCCTTTATAGGCCGTCTCAACCAACCTGTCCTCAGCCACAAAAACGATCTCGTCAAGTGCCGGGGCCCTACCGCCGAGGCCTTTATGGCATAACCTGCACGAGCCCTTACCAATAAAGATTCGCTCGCCAAAGGCTACGAATTCTTCTTCTGATATTAGGGATATATCAAAGACCTCTTCTTTTGGAGGGGGCACGGGACGCAGCTCCGGCATATAGAGCTCTACGAATAGAAAGTAAAGAGCAACTACTCCAATAGAAAACAAAGAGAAAAATATCAGGCTACGCCCCTTCAAGTCCCCTCCTTTTTCCTTCTAATCGCACCAATCCAGAAGATAATAACGATCAAGACCATAAAGATAATAGTAACGATAGAGACGACTCTTGTGGCATAGGTCAGGGTCGGCGTATAGGCATCGACTGATCCGTCACGCACCACGCCGTATACGTGCCAGTGCCGCCTGATCGCAGAACGTATAAAGCCCATAAGCCCCATCAGCCACGTATAGGATACGGCCAGCAAAACCAACGCATATTGGCTTCGCTCGGCGACACGCCCCCATCGTATCGCGCCGACCACTCCAGCACCTTTAAAGATCATGACATCCAGCACCATGCAGGAAACTATCGCAATCAGAGTTGTCATAACCTGCGGCACACTGGAGGCGACCTTATAAAGGTTATCGGTAAAGTACCCGTAGTAAATACCGAGCCAGACGATATTAATAATCGCCGCGACCATAATAGCGGCCTGAATAGCCTTATAAGTACCGGCCCCCGGTCTGGTAGCGATCTTATTGGCACGCCGGTATAAAAGAAAACTGATAAAGGTAAAGAGGATCATTATATTTACCGCTATATTCTTTGCCGGCATAAGCCCGAGCGGGCCGAGCGTCGGGTGATAGCTCGACCCGATAGCCGCCATCTCTTGCGGGGTCATCTGCGGCGAGTGCGGCGTAAACCAGACCATAAAACACGCTGCTATCACAAAGGCTATATATTTTATATAGCGCGTATAACGCTCACTACCCGGAGCCCTTGACATACCGCACCAGAGGTAATAATTAGCCGCCAGAAAGAGCGCGCCGATAATAACGGCCTGTACGATAAAGAGCCAGCCAAAGGCCCCGCCCATAAGGGTTATCCCCATCTCTTGGCTATATTGATATATCTCGGAGGTTAACCAGTAGCCTGCAAACGGCAACGGCAAGAGTGCGACTATCGCTATGAAGTTTGCGCTATACCCCATCCAATCATAGTGCGCACGTTCTTCAACTGTACGCGCCCCCAAGAAACGATACGCGCTATAAGCACCGACCACGGCCCCTGCAAAGGCGATATTAGCCACAAAGCGGTGCAGGTTCATCGGATGCCAGAGCGGATTATTCATCGCCTCCCAGACCCCGCCCTGAAAAACCCCTGTAGGCGAGATCCCGCTGGGACTCATCATAAAGGTCGTCCAAGCATTGGCGATAAACATAATGGCAATGCCTGTGAGGTTTAAGAGTAGGCCAACGGCGATATGAATCTTTTTAAGCGAAGGGCTGCGCATCCGCTCCCAACCGTAGCGATAGACGTAGAGAAAGATATTTTCAAAGATAAAGAGGAGAAAATAAAAGATAAAGGTCGGGCGAAAGATAGCACTCAGATATTTGGTCAGCCCCGGATATAAAACAAATAACAAGACAGCAAAGACAACTCCTAGAAGAAAGGTCACGGTAAAGGCCCGTGTGCTGATCCTTATAAACTCAAAGGCCGCCTTATCATAACGTTCGTCTCCTCTAACAAAACCAATAAACTCCATTACCAGAACAAAGACGGGGACGGCAAGGATCAGGGCCGCGAAGTACAGATGCAGCTGCGCGACTACCCATATAAGTGTGCGTGGCGATATAAATGAAAGGCTCGGATAATCCTCGGCGTTAAAGATCGGTGCGGCGAGATCCGCTCCTATTGCCAGAGAGGAAAAGATCGCGACAAAGAGACCGACAATTACAGAATACAATAAAAGTGACTTGAGGAACTCTAGACCTGCGCCCCTTGCCCTAAACAACGATGATAGACGATCTGGATTAATCATAAGAGTGCGCCGGGTAGATAGGCCCGAATAAGGGGGTAAAGGGTAGATGGACTATTAAGCGGCTAACCCCCATAGAAAAAGGTCAGCCCCTGAAGACCAAAGAATATATCATCAACCAGCAAGAATGCCGCGACCATTATTAGCAAAGATATACAAAATACAATAAGATTTTTAACCAAGCGAGACTCCCACTGCTTTCTTTGATCTTTGCGATAATCAAGGCGATACCTATATTACTATAATCAAGGTCGGCGCTGTTTTCCAGTTTTTTATCCTGGCCTTGGCTGGTCAACCATCAAAGCACATAAAAAAGGCGGGGCGGCATCTGCCGCCCCGCCTTCCGGGTAATTCAATAAATCTTAACCTATCCTCTCTGCTCTACACCGGCTGGCTGCGCAGTCGCCTGAGATACGACCAACTCGGTCTCGGCTACTATCTTGTGCCATACGTTTTTAGGAGCAAGTACGACACAACCGGCTACCAACTTAATGGTCTCCTCGCCGTCGTCGTCAAGGTAGAATGTACCTGTACCTTCCTGAACAAAAAATATCTGATCCCCTGTTGGATGCCTATGATAATCAAGGACCTGATTGGCCTTGAAGTAATAAGTATCAGCGGTAAGGTCAGCTGTCTTTAAGTATGTAACCTTCTTGACCAAATCATCTGAATATTCTTTCTTCTCAAATACATTTGCTGCATCCATCTTCCGTCCTCCTGTTAAAACCGTTAATATTTATATTCCCTTCTATATAAAACCACCCGTCACGGCGTATAATAAAGACCGCCACCCTAGGGCAGATTAAAGTCATAATCAAAGACTAATGCTTATTCCTCGCCGTTAAGGGAGCGCAGATAAGAGCTGATATTCCAGAGATCTTCATCCCGTAAGATATACATAAACGAGGGCATCGCCGTGCCCTCTACCCCTGTCGTTAAGGTCCTGTAAAGATCCTGCGGCTCGCCTCCGGCCCTGAAGACCCCCTTGGTGAAGTCCGCTGGCTTGACGCTATTGCCCCACGTATCGACCAGGATCTCACTCATTGCCCCGTCTCCGTCGCCCTTTGAACCATGGCAGACCTGACAACCTCCGCTGCCAAAGTAAACCATCTTTCCGCGTCGCCTGGACCTCTTGGTATCGACGTACTCCGGGACCTCCGGTACGACCAGAGCCTTGCCTGCCTTTTCGCCCTCCCACCGGGGAGAAAAACCCTTGATGTACTGGAGTACAGCGCGACTTTCCTGCTCCGTAAGACCTGCAAAGGACGGCATCATACTGCCGGGAAGCCCTCTGCTAATAGTCTGCAACAGATCAGCGTCTGTAGGTAAGGTTCCCTTTGGAGTGCTCTTAAACTTGAAGATCCCCTTGGTAAAGTCTCTGGGTTTTATGGTCATCGTCTTCACGCCGTCCGTGATACCGTCACCGCGCTTGCCATGACACCCAATACAATAGCTGGTATAGAGGTCCTTGCCTTTCAGTGCTTGCTGTCCTGTCGGAGCAACCTGCTCTGGCGGGGCAACCTGCTCAGCCGTGGCAACCAAAGGTATAGTAGCAGCTACGACTAAAAACAATAATAAGTACAAACAGGTCGATAAAGTCTTTTTAACCATACTTAGCAGTCCGTTCCATAAAATGGATTAATAACACAATTAAAGTTGATTATTGATTTATAACAGTATTATCGGACTCTACAGGCGATGAGTTAAGCTCTTTTTTCGCAATTGCGTCAAAGGCAAGCTTATCAAAGGTACGACTGGCAAGATAATCCAGAAATTTTGTCTGAGCCTCTTTCCAGACATCATGAATCGAACAGATCTGCTCTCTTTGACAATGTCCGCTGGCTATAAGGCAGTCATTTAACCTTACCTCGCCCTCCATTGTCTCTATTATCTCCAGCATATTGATCTCGGTAGAGGGCTTACTAAGCTCAAAACCACCGCCCGGCCCCCTAGTACTTCTTAGATATCCCTTTTTGCTGAGCGTCTGAAAGATCTTAGCCAGATAAGCTCTCGGAACTTCCTGAACCTGCGCAACCTCATCTATGAAGCAGATCTTTCCAGGCGGCTGCATAGCAAGGTACAACATCCCACGTATGGCATATTCAGAACCCTTACTTAGTCTAAACATAGTTCACTCCTTATTATACGGATATGGTGATTATAGGCTTCCAGGCAGTATCAAGGTAATATCCCCGGGAATACTCATAAAAACACTACCCGCAAAACCAGCAGAGGCCTTAAGTAATAATAACCTGCCTCCGAATACCTGCAAAGACCCGGATAAAACAAACAAGATACAGTAGCTAGTAAACAGACAAAGCTAAATACGACCAGCTTTGTCTTCAATTATATCAAAGCGTTAATCGTAAAGCAAGGGCGCAATGCAGAAAATACCATACTTATACACGAGATAGCCTTGGAAACATACAGCGATGTATCACATAAAACCGCGCGCTTCAAGCCTTGAATTGACTCGCACCCTGTGTTAGGATACTCTTCATTATGGCAATTACCAAAGAAGGCGTACAGAATGTAGCGGATCTTGCAAGACTTCGACTCACCGATGGTGACGCAGAGCTCTATGCAGGCCAATTGGGCAGGATTCTCGACTATATAGAGAAGCTCTCAGAGGTGGATACCACCGGCATTCCACCAACGACAGGCGGGGTTGAGGGCTCGGCACTACGTGCGGACGTGGCACACAGCCCCCTTACCCAAGATGCAGCCCTTGCAAATGCTCCGGATAAGCAAGGCGGATGCTTTAAAGTCCCAAAGATTATAGAATAGACCAAAGGCTATTGTTATTCAGAGGATCACTTGACAACCTCTGAGATAGCCTTTATCATAACTACTGGATTTAAGGTAATACATACAGGCGTAAATGGATTGGAGGAAGTGGGGTGAGATGCCCCCGCTGCCCCGCAACCGTAAAGAGAGGCCCCACAAATTGGGGTTGCCAAAAGACGCATCGCAGCTACTTAAAGACCGTGATGCAGTCAGTTAAAGGGCACGTCCCTTAAGTAGGGCGTTATACGTCCCTTTTAGGCGAATGTCCTT
>CAZUFI010000036.1:10933-12332 GCA_964618745.1 uncultured Thermodesulfobacteriota bacterium
AAAGGGCACGTCCCTTAAGTAGGGCGTTATACGTCCCTTTTAGGCGAATGTCCTTTGTAGGGCGAATGCTCCTCTGAGCCGGAAGACTCCACCATTACATATTTGCCCGAGGGAGGCACGCCGAAGAAGAGCCGTTGCAACATGGCTTGACGACCTTTGACAGACCTCCCTCATCATTATAAAACAACAAAAATAGCAATATTGAAAAAACAACAATAACAGCAAGCTTAGGCGGCCCGACTATCGGTTCTATCAGGTGGCAGATGCCGTCCCTAGCAGTTACAGAGGCAGATTTTTATATGAAGAACAAGAAAGGCTTTCTTATTATAGCGCACGGCAGCAGAAGAGAAGAGGCAAACCAGCGCGTCTACGAGCTAACGGCACAGCTTAAGAACTACTTCCAGAGCGATGCCTTTGAACCGGCCTTTATGGAGCTAGCCAAGCCATCGATCAAAGACGGCATAGATGCACTGGCCGCCCGTGACATTGATGAGATCGTTGCCTTCCCGTTCTTTCTCTTTAAGGGGATGCACTACTCTAAGGACGTCCCGAATATAATCAACCGCTCGATAGCAAAGCTTGACCGTGAAATAAAGGTTACAATGATGGATCCTGTCGGCATGCACCCGCAGGTCTTTGATCTCGTCCAGGAGATGCTCTACGATAAGGTAACCGACCAGTTCGAGTTTAAAAAAATAGCCCCCTCAAAGATAGAAGATAAAAGCATGGAGATAATAGAAGGTGCTATCTCTGATGCCCGGATGCCAGAGGACGAGAGGCCAGTCGTTAAGAGGGTCATCCACACCACCGGCGACTTTGACTTTCTAAAAACCATGATATTCTCTGGTAACGCTGTAGCTGAGGGCTGTAAGGCACTGCTTGGTAAGGCAACTGTCTTCACCGATGTTACGATGGTTCAGGCAGGGATAAATAAGCGTTTTGGCCATGAGGTCAGATGCGTCCTGAACGACCCGGGCGTTGAGCAGGGCGCGGAAGAGGCTGGGATGACCAAAGCGGCATACGCCTTAAGCAGCCTTGGCTCTGAACTTAACGGCAATATCGTAGCCATAGGCAACGCGCCAACGGCATTGATAAAGCTCGTTGATATGATCAAAGACGACGGCATCAGACCGGCACTAGTCATCGGCATACCGGTTGGTTTTGTTAATGCCAAGGAATCAAAGGAATACCTGAGAAAGATAGATGAAGTACCCTATATAACCAATCGTGGCCAGAAGGGCGGAAGCACCGTAGCGGCAGCGATTGTAAATGCACTAATAAAAGCACAGTTTATGGCGACCTAATTATCGCAGTCCATCTCAGACGATTTAGATATTTTACTTTAAAACAAAACCCGAAACCTTTTAAGGAGGAACAATATGCACATTGAACCCGGATT
>CAZUFI010000037.1:0-4528 GCA_964618745.1 uncultured Thermodesulfobacteriota bacterium
TTATCCTTCCAGTACCACCAGTTTAATTTCTCAGGCTCGGGGTGAGGGGTTTCCGCAAAATATACGGCTGCGCGGCAAACATAAAGTATGCAGCGGCAATTTTTATCTACCCGCGCAGCGCATATCCGCTGATATAGATCTTCCGGCTCTCTACCTTTTAGCTCTGAGACCTCTTTGATCCCGACCTTTAGGAAATCCATAGACAACTTCGGGCCAACCCCGGGGATCGTCTGTAGATCTTTCAGAATGCTTTCCTCTTCAGACTTCTTCAAAGTAAAAACCCTTCTGCGCCATGCGCCTTGATCTTTTATCGCAGCCCCAGCAAACCCTAACGACATTATCTATGTTAGCACTAATATTATATTGATAAGCAAAACCCTTTACGAAACCAACTTTAAGACTTTTTAAGAAGCTCTCTGCCTTCTCCAAACCTACTGGTCGTGCACAATCATTTCTTAGATCGAAAAAATTATTTGGAGTCCTTCTTGATCACCCTCTATCATTCAATACGAAATACCAGGGCCAGCTCCATCGCAAGACTTGGACGGTCCAGCTTCTCAGGTATCGGCTTGAACGGAGAAGCCCTTTTAACCGTAGAGACCGCCTCTTTATCAAGGATCTCAAAGCCTGATGAGCGGACAACCCTGATATCCCGGGCCGTTCCGCTAGGTAGTACGGTAAAGGCCAGGTAGCTAACCCCCTCATACCCTTGTTTTTTAGCCCACAGGGGATATCTCCTTGACTCCTGTATCTTTCTTTTTACCATATCCCGGTAACGAAGTATTGCCTCATCTTGAGGATCTACCGCCTCAACGATCTCTTGCGAATACTTCTTTGGTTCTTGTATCTTTCTTTTTTCCATCTCCCGGCGGCGAGGTATCGCCTCTTCCCGAGCATCTACCTCCTCAGCGATCTCTCTTGGCGGCTCGGGCCTATCTGCCGTTACCTCAGCAACCTCTTCTGCCTCTGGGGTCGGCGGTTTTTCTTCCTTTACAATCTCTTCTATTCTCTTTAACTTCTTCTCCTCACCCATAGCAGCGATCTTCGGTAAGAGCTGAGGCCTCTCTATCTCCAGCCGGACTACTGTATCTTCCGGCATATCTTCCAGCTGCTTATCCCGAGGCGATAATATATTTATCCCCGGCATACCCAAAAGCAAGAGATGCCCTATAAAAGAGATCAACAATGCGATTTTAATTGCTCTGTTCTTTTGCACCTTCTTCTGCCTTGGTTGAAATAATCAGCCCCTCTGCCTTAGCCTGCTTTGCCACGTCCATGATTTTTACAGCCAGAGCTAGATCTACCTTTTCATCGGCCTTGATAACTACAGTTTTCTTCTTTGCCGCTTCCAGCTTCAAAGCCAGTTTATCCGGCAGCGACCCGAGGGTTACCTCTTCCTCGTTTAGGTATAACCTGTCGTCGGAAGCAATAAATATTAAGACCTCATCCTCTAACTGCAACTTGCCGGTAACGGCAGTTGGCAAAGTAATCTTTATCCCCGGCTGGGCGGCAAAATGTGAAGAGAGCATAAAGAATATCAAAAGTAAAAAAACTATATCGATCAAAGGGGCGATATTCAGGTGAGTACTTACCTTTTTTCTTCCTTCAAATTCCATGGCCGTTGCCTTCCTTATCTATTTAACCTTAGGCGTCATCTTCCAGATCCAGAAACTCCGTTGCCATATCCTTTAACTGACTGCGGACGCTATCCACCCTGCCATCAAAATAGTGGTAGGCGACAAAGGTCGGTATGGCTATAGACAGGCCAAAGGCCGTAGTGATAAGTGCCTCCCAGATACCACCGGCCAGGACGGAGGCGTCAACCCTTCCGCCTAACTCCTGTATCTTCATAAAGGCCTTTATCATACCGGTCACTGTTCCCAGTAACCCTATCAGAGGAGCTATATTGCCGATGATCGAAAGCCCGTTCAGGTTTTTATCAAACTGGCGTATGATCCTGGAGCCGGCCTTGGCGATCAGCTTTTCCTTTTCATCTAAACTCCTGTTACGAATATGAATGCCTATCGCCAGAATATGAGGGACGGGGCCGGAGACTCCCTGAGATAACTTCAGGGCCTCATCGGCCTTTCCTTCCTGCAATAATTTTTTTACCCTTGCGAAGATATTCGGTACCTTCGTTCTTGCACGATAGAAATGATAAAAACGCTCCAGCGTGATAGCAATCGAGATAACCGAACACAGCAACAGCGGCCACATCAAAGGGCCACCCTTTAGAAAGAGTTGAAACATTCCTATCTCCTCTTTTTCATTACAACCGCAGGGCAAAGAGAGATGACCTCTTTGCCCCGCCGGCTGTTATCTCACCGTTTAAAAGGTCACCTTTACACCTGCATAGAAAGACCTGCCCGGAGCTGCGTAACCTTTGACCTGCTGATATTCTTTATCAAACAAATTCTCTATTCTGCCAAAAACATGCAGCTTTTCCGTTAGATCATAAGACGTATAAAAATCAACCTTGGTATATGATCTTACCTTTTCGGTATTTGCACTATTGTTCCAACGACTCCCAACATAGCTTGCCGACAAATCCAGATTCGCCTTCCCGGTAAATGCCCAATTTATATTAAAGCCCGCCTGATTCTCCGGTCTCCTTGCCAGCTCCTTACCCGTATCTTTATCTTCGGCCTCGGTGTAAGTATAGTTAGCCCCTACCATTAAGGTCTCTATTGGTTTGAAAGAGAACTCAACCTCCCAGCCTTTCATTTCTGCGTTATCGATATTTTGATATTTATAGGTACCCGTATCAAAATCGACCATATTATCAAACTCGTTATGAAAATAGGTCAGGCCAAAGGTTGCTCTGCCATTCAACAGACTTTGCTCAAAGCCAAGGTCGTAACTCTCGCCTTTATCGGGGTTAAGGTTTGGATCGCCATAGCTTGAAAAGAGCTGATACAAAGAAGGCGACTTGAAGCCGGTTCCCCAGTTAGCTTTAAACCGTGTCCCTGTCTTTGGAACAAGGTAACTGCCGGATACTTTATATGTAGTCTCCCTGCCGAAGAACTCGTTATCATCGACCCTTAACCCGGGTGTGACAAACAATGTTTCAAAGACTTTGAATTGACTTTGAAGATAATATGCCTTGTTGTCCATTGTCTTTCTGTCGAACTTGTCCCAAGAAGCCCTGCCGTCTGCTACCCCTCTCTCTTCCTCATACTCAAAGCCGACGGTGGTCTTAGACCAGTCAACAGGATAAATATTGTGCTGCCATTCAAACTTCTTCATATCGCCCGTATACCAGTTGTGCGTGTTATCCGTCGGGTCTACAGGGTCGGGATCGTCTTTGAACTCTCTCTTTGTTTCAGAGTAAGCAATTGAAAGCTTGTGGTCCCAGACTGAATTGACGGCCTGCTCAAAAGCAACCTTTCCTATTATGCTTTCCCACCATCCTTTCTTATTAGGATCATCCTGATCAGAGCCGTCGTCATAGTCGTATTCGGCATCTACAAGGCGCAGTACAAGATCCAGATTGGCATCTTCAAAAAGGGCGTACCCCAACCGCGTTGAAAACGTAGTGTTCTCGTAGCCGTCATCTTCTCTGCCTCCGGCTGCCTTTGATACGCCGTCGGTATCCATACGCAGCAGCGAAAAAGAATAACTCAGCTTATCCAGCGAACCGCTAAGGGCTAAGGTTTCTTTAAAGGTATTGTAAGAGCCTCCCTCCAGCGATACTCTCCACTCTGGTTTGCCTTTGCCTTTTCTGGTGATAATATTGATGACGCCACCCATGGCATCCGAACCATAGAGGGTAGACTGGGCTCCGCGCACAACCTCGATTCTTTCGATATTATCAGTGAGTAGATGTGCGAGGTTAAAAGACCTGTCAGTCCCCATCGGGTCGTTTAATTCTACCCCGTCCAACATTACCAGCGTATGGCCCGGCTTCGTACCCCTTAAAAATATCGAAGTACCTCCGCCAAAGCTGCCGCTCTGCATAATCGACAACCCCGGAAGATCGCGCAAGACCTCCAGCACTGTTCTCTTGCCCGTCTTTTTCAGATCTTCCGCCGTAATTACCGTAGTCGAGCTTCCTGTCTCGCCCTGATAACCATCGGTCTTAGTAGCCGTGACAAGCACCTCTCCAAGGTCATACCTTGCGCCGGAGGCCGTTTCTTCCCCAGCCCAACCATTAATAGTCATTACCAAAAACAATAGCCCTGTTAAAAAAAGGATCTTCCTTTTCATTTTTTCTCCTCCCTCGAGAATACTTCCGAGATAAACAATAGTCCGGGCTCTCCGGGCTTATAGCCGGGAATTACCGTTGCGGGGCAGCAGAAGGGATCACACCTTCATTTCCTTTGCCTATCTGAAAAATGAATTATTAATAAATCACAACACGTTGGCTAAACTATAGATCTCCAACGATACCCTGTCTTAAAAGTTTTATTTTTCTTCACCTCCTTTTTTTTCGGAGAGACCCGGCTTCCCGTCTACCTTAAGGGAACACAGGTCTTTCTTATAGGCCCAGCTCATGCGACTGACATCGTTAATAACATTTGAATAAGCC
>CAZUFI010000037.1:4628-8705 GCA_964618745.1 uncultured Thermodesulfobacteriota bacterium
CGTAACTCTGATACGGCAACCAATAGAACGCATAGAACAGCCACCACGATAATCCCGGCTATTCGACCCGTCACACCCCTGCTTTCCTGCATACCTGAAATAACATTTCTCATTGACTCCGCCTCCTTTCTTTTTCATCCCGGGAAACAAAAAAACAATACGGCCTGGAAGAGACCGGGTTTTTCCCTATAACTGTCGTTGTTTTGTATACCTCTTCGATGGTTTGACTACTCAATACTTCTTCGGGCTTTCCAACCTTGTAGATTTCTCCTTTATTAATAAGCACCAGCTTCCGGCAATATTCACCGGCCAGGTTAAGGTCATGCAAAACCATAATGACCGTAAGGTTATGCTCCTTGTTCAGCCTTCTTATGAGATCCATGATCCCCATCTGGTGGGTAATATCCAGATGTGACGTAGGCTCGTCCAGCAGGAGCAGCCCCGGCTCCTGTGTTAAAGCGCGGGCAATAAGCGCAAGCTGCCTCTCCCCGCTACTGATCTCTCTCAAAAGGCAATCCTTGAGCCTTAGAGTATCGGTTAAGGCCATAGATTCTTCGGCAACCTCGATATCTTTTCTTGCCTCAAGAAATTGAAATTTTTCGTAATGCGGAATCCTTCCCAAAAGAACGAACTCTTCCACAGTCATAAAGCCCATCTCAAAGTTCTGTGAGACCACCGCTATTTTCCGTGCCAGCTCATTGAAACCCATCCGGGCTATATCCTTTCCGCAGAAGGTAATAGAGCCTTTCTCCTGTTTGATAACGCGCGTTATCGCGCGCAGAAGCGTTGTCTTGCCCGAGCCGTTAGGTCCGATCACTCCCAGAAACTCACCGCTCTCTACCCTGAGATTGATATCCTTAAGAACTAACTTTGAATCGTACCCGCAGGTCAGGTCTTTTATCTCAAGCATTACCCGGCTCCCAGTACGACCTTCTTTTTGCTTAAAGCGTAGACAAAAAGAGAGCCTCCGAAGATACCGGTAATCACTCCCACGGGCAGTTCCATCGGGGAGACAACCGTCCTGGCCAAGGTATCGCAGAAGATCAGGAAGATTGCCCCGCCAAGGAAAGAACTTATTAAAAGAACCCTGTGATCTCCGCCGACAAACATACGTACAAAATGCGGCACCACTAGGCCGACAAAACCGATTATTCCAGTAATAGAGACACTAAAACCCGTTAAGATAGAAGCGAGGATAAAAAGCCGCCGCTTGGTCTTTTCTGTATCTACACCCAGATGCAATGCCTCTTCTTCTCCTAAAGAAAAGGCATTAAGGTCGAGTGAAAACTTATAGGAAACAAGCAGCCCAAGGACAGATACCAGCACCATTAACTTTATAAGAAACCAGCTGGGCTCTTCCAGTGAGCCCATTATCCAGAAGACAATGCCGTGCAGGTCTTCTACGCGGGATACGGCCATTACGAGCATAATCAAGGATGAAGAAATAAAACTTATCATTACCCCGGTAAGGAGAAGCCCCTGTACCTGCAACACCCCTCTTTTCATGCTCAAGGAATAGATGAGCATTACAACCAGAGCCGCACCCATAAAACCAAAAAGAGGCAAAGCATAGACGCCCAGTGAGTAGTTTAACTTTAAAACAATATTCAGGCATACGCCCAGAGCTGCGCCCCCTGAAATACCCAGAGTATAGGGCTCAACCAGAGGGTTGCGAAACATCCCCTGCAGGATCACTCCTGATAAACTCAACGCGCCACCTATAGCAAAACCAAGAATAATGCGGGGAAGCCGAATATCAAAAATAATGGCGTACTCTGTCGAGCCGCTACCTTCAAATATTAACTGGATAATCCTCTTAAACGGTATTGCGCTTGAGCCTACAGATAAGGAAAAAAGACCCACACCTAAAAGTAGACCTACAAGAGCCAGTACCCAGATAACCCAACGAATTATTTTCTTTCTCATTTACTCCACCCGTTACGGATATAAAACCTTAATCACTTCTTCTAAAGTATCTGCAAAATTTACCGGTGTCGGACTGCAAAGCTTTCGTGCGTCAAAGATATGGATCCTATTATTCTTCACGGCCTTTATAACATCGTACTTTTTCCATATTTCCTTTTCCTGCTCACCGACGATACCCATAGTTACAATAAAGATCACATCAGGGTCTGCCCTGAGAACTTCCTCTCTTGAATAAAGCCCGCTGCTCAAGTCCCGTGCAATATTAATGCCTCCGGCAAACTCGATAAAGTCATTTATAAAGTAATCTCTTGTCGCGGCAAATAACGGCTTTGCCCCTATCTGGGCAAAGACCTTCGGCCTGGGTAAACCTATAACCTCTTTTCTTATGAGATCTACTCTGTCTTTTGCTTTGGCGACAAGGTTTTGCGCTTTTTTTTCTTTGCCGACTATCCTTCCCAACTCCAAAAACTGCTCACTCATCTGATCAAAACTTTTTGCGGCAGAGAAGGTAATTACCTTTATACCCAGAGTCTTTAGTTTTTCCTTTGCCCCGGGCTTTACTAAAGATGTTGCCAACACTAGGTCAGGGCGAAGAGCTACTATCTTTTCCAGATTGATCTCCATTACCGTACCGACCTTCTCTAACTTTTCCGCCTCAGGCGGATTCAGGCAATAGATAGTAGAACCTACCAATTTATCCTGAACACCCAGGACATAGATCTCCTCCGTTATAACAGGGCTAAGAGAAATAATTCTTTGGGGGTACTTCATCTCCGAAGCGAGGCAAGAGCCTACCCGGATACCAAGTAAAAAAATTATTGCCAATAATATTACAGTTAAATTTCTCTTCAATCTTCGATATCTCCGGGGCAGCCCGACCTATAAATAAAAAAATCCCGGATCATATATTATGATCCGGGATTCCCTTTTTTATCCACGTTAATCTGCCTTCACCTTCCTTTACCTTAGAAGATTATGTGAAGCTTAAACAGGCAGGTATTCTGACTTCTGGATCGTCCTACTCCCTGAGCCTTCCCATCCAGTTCGGACAGTGACATATTAACAGGTTTCGTCCCCAGTCACAGCGGCGGGTCCGTGCCGGTTTTTAACCGGCTTCCCAATTATGTACTTAGATGTTACCTCAAGCACAACCTATTTAGTGACCTATATTCAATTGTAAGTGCATACCCTACCCAATGCCTATATGCCTGTCAAGGGCTTTTTAACGACGCCTCTCCAAACATGACACAAAACAAGAAGAAGGCTCAAGACCATCTTCAATGTTTTGCCTCTCGCCTACGGGTCTTTGCCCCTGCGGCTCTAAGCAATCTCCAGTCAAACCCCCTGTACTCGACACCCTTCCTGCGCTTAGCTAATTGTGGCGGAGAGAGGGGGATTCGAACCCCCGGTAGAGTTTAACCCCTACAACTGCTTAGCAGGCAGCTGCCTTCAACCGCTCGGCCATCTCTCCGTATAGTCCACTTACAGCAACCAGCAAGAATCTGCCAATCACCGCAAAAAAGCAATCTCTCTTTTACCACGCCTACCCGTGATAATCAAGTACTGCCTTAACTATAACCACACACCATCAAATAAAGACCTTGCAATCACAGCTTCTTCGTTCTATAAAATAACAATGACAAATGATATAAAGATATGCCCTAGATGTGATGCCGAGTTCTTTGCACACATTAACGAATGTAACGGCTGTGACGTCCCGCTAATAAACCCGGGAGAAGCACCCACTTACGCCGGAGTGCCAGATGCACCCACATCCAGAGAAGACAATCTGCTTGTCACGATAGAACAAGGCGACCGCGCTAAGATCGCAGAGCTGCATAACGCCCTTAGCTCTCGTGAAATACCATCAGAGGTTATAAATGCAACAGCCGTAGCAGGAAGCTGCGGCGGCGGCTTTATGCTGCAAGTACCCGGATACCTTAAAGAAACAGCCATTGCAGCGATAAACGAGCATTGGCACGAACTACACCCTGAACTAAAAGACGGAGTAGAACGAGAGGCAAGCGGAGAATGCCCTGCCTGCGGCTTTACACTTGAGACGACCTCATCTGAATGCCCTGACTGCGGCCTGAACCTAGGCGGCCCTGACGATGACTGCTCTGAACCATCCAGCTCCTGCGGTCCTTGCTA
>CAZUFI010000037.1:8805-12277 GCA_964618745.1 uncultured Thermodesulfobacteriota bacterium
CCAAACTAGTGACACCTGAAAAACCAAAGCTTGACACCCGACTACGTAAATTGGTACTCTACCCCTGTAATATTTTTTTAAATTTTCTTCTTTTTAAATTTTAAATTTTCTTCATAAGTGTTGCTGGGGGAGCCTTTACGGGCTGAGAGTTCTCGACTACGGGAAGACCCTTGGAACCTGACCTGGTTAAAGCCAGCGTAGGGAAGCCGTTATCTAGAGATCTCCGCAAGTCGCCAGTAATTCTTACGACGCAACGAGTATCCTAAAGAGACCTCCCAAAAAACGCAATGCCTATAGCCATTGGTCAAGACCTCTATACTGGACAATACATATTTCGTCCGGGACGGGTCGGATATTTTTTTATTGGGGGTCGTTCGGTGGTAAGTTCAGAGTATATAGAAAGACTACTTGAAGAAGGTACGCATACAACCTCTACTGAGCTTGCGCCTATCCTTAAAGAGGCCGAGGCCTTAAAAGGCCTTAGCCTTGAACAGGTCGCTCTGCTGCTTAATACAGAAGACCCTGCACTCCTACAGAAAATACAAGACTGCGCCAAGGACATTAAACAAAAGGTCTTTGGCAATCGCATAGTCCTCTTCGCCCCTCTCTATCTATCAAACTACTGCGTAAACGCATGCCTTTACTGCGGCTTTAAGAGCGGCAACAAGGAACTACCCAGACGCGCCCTTACTACGGAAGAGGCAGTTCTGGAGGCTCACGCGCTCGTGGCAATGGGCTTTAAGCGGGTGCTTCTCGTAGCAGGTGAGGATAAAAAATACGGCCTGGACTATCTAATAAAGATCGTACGCGCCATCTATAAAGAGACCGGCATGCGCATTGTCCACGTAAATGCAGCTCCGATGGAAGTAGCAGAACTCAAAAAGCTAAAGGCCGCCGGTGTCGGCGTCTATCAGGTCTTTCAAGAGACCTACCACCAACCAACATACAAGACAATGCATCCGGCAGGGCCGAAAAAAGACTACAACTATCGCTTGGGCGCAATGGACCGTGCCGCTGAAGCAGGCTTTGCGGATATGGGAATCGGCACATTACTCGGTCTATATGATTACCGCTTTGATGTCCTCTCGACGGTCGCACACTCGCAGAGCCTACTAAAAAAATACGGCGCACACGCCCATACCATTAGTATCCCTAGACTTCGCCCGGCATCCGGCACGGATGGCGATAAAGAAACTCTGAGTACGTACAGCGTAAGCG
This sequence comes from uncultured Thermodesulfobacteriota bacterium, assembly GCA_964618745.1. Classification (GTDB taxonomy): domain Bacteria; phylum Desulfobacterota; class GWC2-55-46; order GWC2-55-46; family DRQE01; genus JAJRSM01. The sequence continues at coordinate 10,024 of CAZUFI010000037.1, forward strand.
ATGCTGAGATGAAAAAGATAGTCGCTATCTATCGCCTCTCTGTGCCTACGGCAGGGATCGTCGTTACGACCAGAGAGCCAGAGGCACTGAGGCGCGAACTCCTGCACGCCGGGGCCTCACAGCTAAGTGCTGCTTCTCGCACAAACCCGGGCGGATATAACAAAGCAGAGGCCCTTACCAGTGAAGGTCAAGACAAGACACTCGAACAGTTTACGACCTGCGACCAACGCTCGGTAACCGAGGTAATGGCCACCATTATAAAAGAAGGTGGGCTGCCCAGCCTCTGCACGACATGCTACCGCACGGGAAGGGTCGGCGAACACTTTACCCGACTTACCTCCAGTGGAGAAATGCATAAGTTCTGTCAGGCAAACGCCCTCCTGAGCCTTAAGGAATACACCATCGACAACCCGCCAAACGGCAAGGCAGAGCTCTTTAACGATGCCATTAAAAAAACATTTGACTCTATAGAAGATAAAGAGATAAAAGACAAGGTAACACAAAAACTAAACGCGCTGAAAAAAGGCGAAAAGGACCTATACCTCTAAATGGATATTACAGTAAACGGCAAAGAAAAAGACATACCATACGGCTCGACGATTGAGACGCTACTGATGATACTCGATATATCACCTAACGGCATAGCCGTTGAGATGAACAAGCAGGTTATCCCGAAGACGAGGCACAACGTGACCTTCCTCAGGGACGAAGACAATATCGAGATCATCCAGATGGTCGGCGGCGGCTAAGCACCAACAATAGCTAAACCAACAACAGAGGTTTAGCTGACGGTCTCGGTACATACAAAAAAATAGTTTCAGGAGGTTATAGCTATGAGCGTAGCACTGGCTAATGAAGACTCTATACAGATTGGGAAATATACCTTTTCCTCACGCCTGATGGTGGGCACGGGTAAATACGCAAGCAACGAAGAGATGGTCGCGGCCCTCGATGCCTCTGGCGCAGAGGTCGTAACCGTAGCGGTCAGAAGGGTAAACCTCGACCGTACAGGCGACTCGATCCTCAACCACATTGACCTCAATAAGTACTCGCTCCTGCCTAATACCGCAGGCTGCTATACATTGGAAGACACACTAAGAACAGCACGTCTGGGGCGCGAAGCTCTGGAGACCGATCTAATAAAGCTTGAAGTATTAGGTGACGAGAAGACCCTCTTCCCTGATAATGAAGCAACACTAGAGGCCGCCAGAATCCTTGTTAAAGAGGGCTTTACCATCATGCCGTATACTAGCGACGACCCGATAATGGCCAGAAAACTGGAAGATATCGGATGCGCAGCGATAATGCCGCTTGCATCCCCCATTGGAAGCGGCCTTGGAATAACCAACCCGTATAATATCAGCATAATACTGGAGACCGTAAAGGTCCCTGTCATCATCGACGCTGGTGTTGGCACTGCCAGTGACGCAGCCGCTGCGATGGAGCTTGGCTGCGACGGCGTGCTTATGAATACAGCGATAGCAACGGCAGGTGACCCGATAAAGATGGCACGCGCAATGAGGCTTGGAGTAGAGGCAGGTCGCCTTGCAAAAGCAGCAGGCAGAATGCCTAAGAAACTATACGCCACGGCATCTTCACCGACAGATGGCCTACTAACTTAACAAACAGCAGGCCTTTGGCTTAGAAAAAAGGCCTATTTTTCGGCTAAGATGATTTGACCAAAAGAATTGGAGATGACCTTTGCATCCTGTAATATTTGAACTTGGCCCTTTGCAGGTCCGCTTCTACGGGCTGATGTATGTAGTAGCGATAATCGTCGCAAGCTATATAATCAACTCAGAGGTGCGCAGAAAAGGGATACCGCTTACGAAAGATGAAGTGACAAACTTCATGCTTACAACGATAATAGTAGCCCTCATAGTCGCAAGACTCTATTACGTGGCATTTAACTGGGGCTACTACAGTGCGTATCCCGCAGAGATCCCTGCGATATGGCACGGAGGGCTGGCAATTCACGGTGGCATCATCGGCGGCCTGATCGGCGGGTGGTTATACCTGAGGCGCAAATCCGTACCCTTCTGGCGTATGGCAGACTGCGTCGCACTCTGCCTGATCATTGGCCAAGCCTTTGGTCGCTTTGGTAACTTTATGAACGGCGACGCGCACGGCAGACCAACCGAGATGGCGTGGGGCATAGTATTTCCGCCCGAGAGCATTGCGGGTAGAGAGTTTCCGGGGATTCCGCTGCATCCGGCGATGCTCTATGAACTTTTTATAAATCTCATTATTTTTT
>CAZUFI010000038.1:0-12048 GCA_964618745.1 uncultured Thermodesulfobacteriota bacterium
TGCTCGTTCGTGGTGCGGTGATGTTTCTGGAAGGTAAAAACAAAGAACTCCTGCGAGGCCTTAAAAAAGAGATGCAAGCGGCAGCCGCCCTGCATAACTATGAACGGGCAGCGGTGCTCAGGGATCGTATCCGCTCGATTGAGGATATCCTTGAAGAGCAGAAGGTCGTATCCTTTGATTGCATAGATCAGGATATCTTCGGACTGGAACGCAGCGAGCCCGTAAGTGATAAAGAAGGTGAAGGAAGCCTTGCCATAGTAGTGCTTTTTATACGTGGTGGCAGGCTGGTCAGTACGCGCGATTTTATCTTTACCGATAACGGGCTGGAGGCCTCTGAGGTCTTGAGTTCTTTCCTGAGCCAGTTCTATAGAAAGACAGAGGCCTTTATCCCCAAGGAGATCTATCTCTCCGAGCAACTGGCGGATAGTGGCGTTATCGCCGGCTGGCTTAGTGAGAGAAAGGGGCGTAAGGTAGTTGTCAGAAGGCCGGTGCGTGGAGCAAAGCTCGGGCTTGTCGAGATGGCTCTGGCAAATGCAAAGGAGGCACTCGGTAAGAGTGAGAGCCTCGCAGAAGACGCATCAATAATAGCTCTGGAGAGTAGGCTCAAATTATCCGCTCTGCCACGAGTCATTGAGGCCTTTGATATATCAAACCTTGGGAGTACCAAGGCCGTAGGTGCTATGGTCTGTTTTGTTAATGGTAAGCCTTGTAAGGCACGTTACCGAAGGTATAAGATGCGCACAGCAGGGCCTGACGATTATGCCATGATGGAGGAGTTGTTGACTCGCCGGTATAAAGACAAAGCAGAGTTGCCGGATCTGATACTTATCGATGGCGGTAAGGGGCAGCTTGGTGTTGCCTGTAAGGTTATGGCAGAGCTAGGGCTTCGTGGCGTGGAGCTTGCCTCTCTTGCAAAGGAGAAGGTCGTTTCAAAAGGGGCTGGTCAAAGGCACGAGACAGGCCGGGAAAAACCGAGCGTTGGCGAGCGGGTCTTTAGGCCCGGTCGTAAAGACCCGATATTCCTGAAAGAAGGCTCAAAGGGCGATCTTCTTCTTCGCTTTTTAAGAGACGAGGTCCACCGCTTTGCGATCAGTTATCATAGAAGCCTCAGAGGAAAGGCCGCTGTAAGGTCTGCTCTTGATGATGTCGTTGGCGTAGGCCGGGAAAGACGCCGACAACTCTTTGAACGTTTTGGCGATATTGACGGAATAAAAGAGGCGAGCCTTAACGAGCTTGAGACTCTACCCGGTATTACCACTAAGGTTGCGCTGGCCATTAAAAAGAAGTTAGAATAGTTTTTTGTATATTGAGTTTGATCGTCTTAACACCCTTAGCCTGGGCAGACTCTTTGATTATGCGTCCACTTGTATCTTTAGTTATTGCCTTTATCCTTGGTCTCATCGCCTCGCGTCTGCTCGAGCCTGATTACCCTATTGTCATTGTATTACTTCTGATCTCTATTGCTCTGCTAACCTCGGCTACGATAAAAGGCGGAAAGCTACGTGTGGTATTGGCTCTGCCTGCGTTTTTTGTATTGGGGCTTTTATATCTTCTGCCGACTCTGACCCTTTATGATTCACCTGATAATATAAGGAATATACTCAAGGCCGATCTACAGGAGTCATCTCTGAAGAGAGTTCGTCTGGAGGGTACGGTCCGTGGCGCATTGGAGGAGCGAGGTGACGGGTACAGGTTCTTTATAGATCTGACGGGTGTGGATACAGGAAGTGGCTGGCAAACGGCAACAGGACGGGTGCAGGTAAGAAGCAGAGAGCGTGGCGGGCGTGCAGGAGAGTTAAAGAGAGGTGATCTGGTCAGGGGGTTTCTGCGCCTGAAGCTGGCGAAGAACTTTGGCAACGAGGGCGGCTTTGATTACCAGTGGTGGTTAAGGGGTAAGGGCATCTCTGCTACGGCCTACCTGAGAGCCGGGCGAATCGTAAAGATAGAAGATGGCAAGGCGAGTTTTTTAAGGGCCATGGATGCGTACCGTGCCAGTATCGCGGCCTTTATTGATGGTGCCGAGCTTAAGCATCCGGGTATACTCAAGGCCCTTACAATAGGTGAGAAGGGCACGATAACCGAGCAGAAGAAAGAGCTTTTTAGGAGTTCGGGTACGGCCCATCTTCTGGCGATCTCTGGGCTGCATGTCGGTTTTGTAGCCTTTGTTTCATATCTCTTGATCTTATGGCTCTTAAAAAGAAGCAGCCGCTTGATGCTGGCGATAGATGTGAGAAGATCTGCCATTATGGTTTCGTTCTTGCCGGTATTATTTTACGGGACTATATCCGGGTTTTCGCTCTCAACGCAACGCGCGGTAATTATGATCGGAGCTTATGTGATAACCGTTGCTATCTGCAGGGTGCGCGATCTTTACTCGACACTAGCTTTGGCGGCCTTTATCGTATTGCTCATAAATCCGGCCTCGCTCTGGGACGTTGGTTTTCAGTTGTCCTTTACGGCAGTTCTCGTGATTATTTATTTTATCTCCTTTTCGCGCCAGATAGGTAGTGGGGTGCTCACTAAAGATATCGGGCCGTATCTGGTTCGGCGACTGCTGCTGCGCTTTAAGGACTTTACGCTTGTAACGGTAGCAGCCTCGCTAGCGACCGTCCCTATTATGGCGGTATATTTTCACCGGGTCTCTGCTGTGGGTTTTATAGCAAACCTTATAATCGTTCCTATAGCTACCTTTATCGTTGTCCCTCTGGGGCTCTTATCGGTTCTGGCCTATCCGATAAGTAGCGAGTTAAGCCTCTGGCTTATGCAGCTTGCTGATCTTGTGATCGGGCTGCTTGTCTGGCTGGCGAGTTTTTTTACTCAGACAGGTTGGGCTTTTTCATGGGTTAGAACGCCAGGTCTTTTAGAGGTCATTGCGTATTATCTTGCGCTTGCCGCACTGCCGTTGCTTGTTTTGCGGCGCAGTCGCAGGCGTGCCTGTAAACTTCTGATCTTGTCATTTGTATCTTTGGTGGTTTTTTATGGTTACGCCACATATTCGCGAAGCGACGGGGCCAAGATGGAGGTGACCTTTATAAGTGTCGGGCAGGGGGATGCAACGCTTGTTGAGTTCCCTGAGGGCACAGACGGGCAAAGAAAACGAATGCTTATCGATGGCGGTGGCTTTGCCTCTGTTAACTTTGATTCCGGCAAAGATATAGTCGCGCCTCTGCTTTGGAAGAAAAAAATAAAAAAGATAGATTACCTGGTCTTGACCCATCCGCAGCGTGACCATATGAAGGGGCTTGAGTTTATCGCGCAGAACTTCCGTGTTAAAGAATTCTGGTGGGGCGGGGTTGGGCGACTCTCGAATGAGCTTGCAAATACCTTGAAAAAAAACAATATAAAGGTTTACGAGTTAGCTCAGGCAAGCCCTGCAAAGGAGGTAAACGGCGTGCGTCTGGAGTTCTTAAATCCACCGAGCTCGGCGGGGCAGTTAAAGCGGCTTGATATAAATGACTCATCGCTGGTTATGAGGATAAGCTATGGTAGGCGTGCCATCCTCTTTGCCGGTGATGTTGCCGAGGCCGGTGAGGACGCATTGATGCAAAGCAGCAGTGGCTTGTTGCGTGCCGATATCTTGAAGGTCCCTCATCATGGCAGTCGATATTCATCCTCCGATGCCTTTATTGAGCTTGTTAAACCAGAGGCTGCCGTCATGACACTGGGGCGTGGCAATAGCTTTGGCTTTCCGCATAAAGAGACGCTTGCTAGATATAAAGACAGGGAGATTGAAATCTTTCGGACAGATATTGGCGGTGCGGTTATAGTTACAACCGATGGCGAAGTGCTTCAGATAAGAAGCTATTTGACGAATTAGCAACTCTTGGGTATACTTAATGTTATGAAAAGTTATATTTTTATTGTTATTTCTCTGTTTTTATTGCTGCCTTCTTTTGTCCTTGCTGATATCTATCACTGGACAGATAAAGAAGGTGTTATGCATATAACAGATGATATGGGGAAGGTTCCGTTTGAGTATCGTGAGAAGGTATCGGTTATGGAGACGGACGAGTCAGTAAAGGCTGTAAAGGTTAAGGCCGTCAGGAGCAGGACTAAGAGTAAGGGAGAAAAAGCTAAAGACCCCGAGCGCGAGATCTATGGCGATTACGCTCTTACATGGTGGCGACTTTCTTTTGAAAGGTTACGTGGTGAAATAGCTAGTGCCCAAAAAGAGCTTGATCAGAAAGAAGAATTCATATCTATGTTCAGGAGAGGCCGTCGTCTCGGCCAGCATATCAATCCGAAAAATATAGAGACCTTTAAGCTTTATGAGGTCGAGGTCCCTCTTATAAAGGAGCGACTTCTGAAAAATCAAAAAAATATGAATGACCTTAGAAGGCGTGCTAGAATCAGCGGTGTGCCCAAAGAGATTCGTAAATAATTATTTGCTAAGGTTTCCCCCCGTTCTGTCTGGTCAACGGTAGCGGAGTTTTAAGGGTCTTTAAAGAGGTCTTTTAGTCTCTCCATAGGGTCTTCTTTTGTCCGGGTTACCCCTGCCACATCCGTTCCAGAATCCTCTGAGAAATCAAAGTACTCGCAGTAGTTTGAGCGGTCTTTATTTAGGACTCGCTCTGCCTGAGCTTCGGTGCATTCGTTATATGATGAGTTCTCAAAGAAGCGGCAATTCAGGCAGGTCTTTAGATCGGCTGAGCAGAACGGGCAGCTATCGCCTCTGCCGGGCTTGCCTGAGAGTTCGAGAATTTTGGTACAAGAAAAGCATCTTTTAGCCAAGTTCGTACTCCGTTATAGACAGGCATCCGTATCTGGAAGGCAGTTATTTTTCTTTTAAGGAGTGCTCTTTAAAGAACTCCCAGATCATCTCTGCTGCGTCGATATCATAGCTTGTAAGCCCTACCATCGTGGTCCTCATACGTCCGGGTTTTTCCTTTGATCCGGGCCATGTGCTGCCGCCGTTCTTTATCGTTATATGGGTCAGGGCCGAGCCCTTGGAGCAGTTTTTATAGCGGGCTAGCTCAACGCGCGTACCGTCTGATTTGTCTCTGTCAGGCAGGGTCTCGGTATAGGCTGCGGCAGAGCAGTCGTTGTGTTCTTGCCAGAACTGGATGGTTTTATCTATTGAGATAACATTGCCGCCGTGGGTAAAGCTGCTCCCAAATGGTACGCTGCCGCCATTCCACGGAATCATCTTATTCTTGGTTGCGTTTATCATGATGATCGGTAATCTTCTCGATGGCCGACACGACTCGACGTAGTCTTCGGGTATCGAGGCCAGCAAAGGCGCGATACCGGCAAAGGTATCTGCCATATCGCAGGCAAGGCGCAGTGTGAAGATCCCGCCGTTAAGGATGCCTGTAGCAAAGATGCGCTTGGGATCAATATTATTTTCAGCTATGAGTTTTTTTATAAGGGCTTTAGTAAGTTTTATATCGCTCATGCTTGAGGCCTTTGCCCTTCCGTCATTCCACTGTACTACAGAATCAGGGTATACAACCGCAAAGCCGTTTTTGTTGGACAATTCATCAAAGCCACTCTGCTCGGCCAGCCTTATGCCACCGCCGTGGCCGGAGTGGAAGGCAATTATAAGTGGGATAGGATCGCTGCCTCTGCGACGCTCTGGCAGGTGCAGGTAGTATTTGCGCTCTTTCCCATCAATCGTTATAAAAGAATGACGCTCATCTATATTTTCTTTCTCACTTGATGTCGCAAAGTCTTTGGCCCATCCGAGCCATCCTTTTTCTTCTTCTTCGCCGTAGCTGTTGCTGCTTACCAGCAGTAATGTCGCTGTGATAAAGAAGATAAGAAACGGCAACGTACGTAAGGTAACCTTTTTAGTCGGATTATTATTGTTTTTCATAGTGATATTAAAGTTAACATGTTTTGGTGCCTGCCTCAAGTTGAAAGCATGGGCGTGATTATTGCAAGCTCGCTGGGTCAATAGCAGCCAGCCATTGATTGCCTCTTAATCTGCAAAATGTTAATATTTATCCTGTGAATACTCTGGAAGAAATAATAAAGGCGATAGAGGGCGGAGCCGTAGTGGTGACGGTCAATAAACGGCTGGCTCGTTATCTGTCTGCGTCTTTCGAGGCGGCGATGGTAGGGCGCGGATGTCTTTCTTGGCCAACCCCTGTGGTGCTGCCGCTTGGCTCGTGGGCAAGGAGCTTGTTGCAGGAAAGCTGGCAGACTGGCAGGCCCGCCCTGATTACTGAGGCGCGTGCGGTTGCGCTCTGGAAGAAGATTATAGAGGAAGATCCTCAGTTGGAGGCGAGTGATCTTTTGATCGCAGGCGGTGCGTGGCAGGCGGCATCCAGTGCTTACGCTCTTATGAAGGAGTATTGCCTGAAGGGGCTTGGTGAGGAGATATATCTTGGCAAAGAGGCACTGGCCTTTAAAAGATGGAGTCGTAGTTATGATAAGGCCTTAAAGCAGTTGGGTTTTATGGATTTTAGTGAGCTTATAGGAATCGCCGGAGAAGCCGTAGTAGATGGCGGCGTGGTATTGCCGGATAAGGTCGTCTTTGCTGGTTTTGACGAGACAACACCGCAGCGTGCGGTTTTTTTACAGGTATTGGAGCGGGCAGGCGTGGTGCTTGCTAATTGGCCCTCTGATCCGTGCGCTACCGGCAACGAGGGTGTTCTGCCTTCTGGTATTGGTGGACGCACTAAGTTGCGCAGTTTTAAGGGGCCTGTGCAGGAGGTAAGGGGCGCAGCCCTCTGGATACGCAAGGTATTGGCCTCTAGCCATGAGCTTTTGGCCTCTAGTGATCTTCAACTGATCGGGAATCAACGAATTAGAATCGGCGTTATAGTGCCTGAGCTTGGCGGGTATCGTGATTTTATTCTGCGTGAATTTGGCGCGGAGCTCTCGCCCGTCTCTGTCCTGCCGTGGGAAGAATCGACCGATGTCTTTAACCTCTCGCTCGGAGCTGCGTTAAGCTCTGAACCTTTAATAAGTGCCTTGCTGGATATCCTTACGATGGGGCTATGGCCGGAGGATATCTCAAGGATGAGCAGCGTGCTTTTGTCGCCTTACCTCTGCGAGACATGGCAGGAAGGGCTGGAGCTTGCGGCAATCGATGTCGAGTTAAAGCGTAAAAAATATTTAAAGGTCGGGCTGCGTGATATCAGGGGGATGGCCTCTGGTAGAGGTGAGTCACTTAAGGCCTTTACGGGCCGTATTGAGTTGTGGATAGAGGAGCTGGATAAAGCAAAGGCCCCGGCCCTGCCATCTGTCTGGGCCGGGAGGTTTTCTTCTCTGGTTGCGAGGATTGGTTTTTTCGGGGGTTGGTCGGGTCATGCTAATTCACAGGCAAAGTCTGGATTGACCAGCCGTGAGTACCAGAGTCTGGAGTCTTGGAAAGGGTTGTTGGCAGAATTTGCCGGGCTTGGTGATATACTCGGCGCGATATCCAGACGTGCTGCCGCTTCGCGGTTAAGGGCCATGGCAGCAGAGAAGATATTTCAGGTCGAGACCGTTACAGGAGCTTCGGTTGGCGGCGTAAGTGTCGAGGTCCTGGGTATGCTTGAGGCAAGCGGGCAGGACTTTGACCATATCTGGCTGATGGGCGCGTATGATGATGTATTGCCTGGTCCGGCCTCGCCAAATCCCTTTATTCCAATCGAGTTGCAACGGCGTTTTGGTATGCCTCGAGCAACGCCGGAGAAGATGCTTGGTTTCGCAGGGGCTTCTCTTAAGAGGATCTTTCAGAGTGCCGGTAGTTTTGTCGTTAGTTATCCGCTGGAGATAGAAGGTAAAGAGGTCGCCTTGAGTCCCCTCTTAAGCGGAGTTGTGAAGGAAGAGGAAAACCATAAAAATAAAGACGGTACAGCTCTGGGGGCAGAGCCGTCTGGTAGTGGCTCTACGCTCAAGGCCGCTGTACACAAGGCCTGTGCGCTGGAAGATATGGCAGAGGACGGGGATATTGGTCTTTCTAATCTGGGTGCGGCAGCACTCAGGGGCGGGACCTCGGTCATAAAGGATCAGAGTGAGTGTCCTTTCCGGGCCTTTGCAAAGCACAGGCTCGGGGCAAGGGGCGTGGCTTTGCCAGAGGACGGGCTAGACGCTGCGGAGCGTGGCAATCTGGTTCATGAGGCTCTGGAGTTTTTCTGGAAAGAGGTTAAGGACTCACAAAGACTGCGAGCCCTTAAAGATAGCGGAGAGCTGGAGGCGGTGGTAGAGCAGGCCGTAGCCCTTGCCCTGCGCAGTTATTACGCAAGGCGGCTGCCCCGTCGATTACTTGATATGGAGGGCGAGAGGGTAGTGGCTCTGGTACGGCAGTGGCTGGAGGTAGAGCTCAAGAGGTCTCCTTTTACGGTCGTCCAGACCGAGTTTGACGAGAAGGTAACGATCGGCGGGCTGAGTATTGTTGCCCGTCCTGACCGTCTTGATGAATTGGAGAACGGGGCCAGGGTTGTTATAGATTATAAGACAGGGAACTGCACAAAAAATGCATGGCTGCCGGATAAGATGGCAGAGCCGCAGATGCTTTTGTACGGCATTGGCACCGACTTTGATGCGATTGCCTTTGCAAGCCTTAAGCTGGCGGGGACAAAGTTTGTCGGTATATCTAAAGATGACGGTATCCTGCCGGGTGTAAAATCTATAGGAAACGACAAACAGTGGCGTGCAAAGATAGAAGGGGTCGAGGACTGGGACGACCTAAGGGAGATGTGGCGCCAAGCACTCACCCAGCTCGCAGAAGATTTTGTCGCAGGTATTTGTAAGGTCTCTCCGACCAGAGACGCGCGAGGTAAACCAACTGCCTGCCTTTACTGCGAGCTGCCGATCTTGTGCAGGATCTTTGAGTTAGACGGCGAAAGCCCTGATGAATCGGAGGTAGTTGAGTATGGTTGATATCGCGCAGATACCAGATCAGAAAGAGCGAGAGCAGGCCATTGACCCTGCCGGGTCTTTTATTGTGCAGGCTCCTGCTGGTTCTGGTAAGACGACGCTCTTGATTCAGCGTTTTCTTGTCTTGCTGGCTACAGTCGATAGACCGGAAGAGGTCCTTGCCATAACCTTTACTCGTAAGGCCGCCGGAGAGATGCGCGCGCGTATCGTAGAGGCCATGGAGATGGCACGACGTGGCGAGAAGGGTAAGGACTCGGGGCAATCAAAGACGCTGGAGCTTGCCGGTAAGGTCCTTCTGCGTGATAAGGCAGAGGGCTGGAATCTACTCCTGAATACCTCAAGGTTAAAGGTACTTACCATTGATTCTTTCTGCGCCACAATTGTGCGCCAGATGCCGCTCTTATCCGGGCTTGGCAGGCAGCTTTCTGTAAGCGATAGCCCTGACGAACTATATGAAGAGGCTGCGCGACGCACGGTTGCGCTGGTCGATAAAGACGGTCGCAGCGGCGATGCGCTCAGGCAGGTTCTCTGCCATATGGATAACTCTGTTAGTGCCCTGACCAATAAACTGATTGAAATGCTAAAGGGGCGGGATCAGTGGTTGCGCCATCTCGATGGTGAGGCCGATGATAGCCTCTTGCGTACTCGTCTGGAAGAGGGGATAAAAAATCTAATCGAAGAAAGGCTTCGCCGAGCAATTGAGATCTTCCCTGACGATCTGGTAGCACCTTTGCTGGACTCTGCACGGTACGCGGCAAGCATGCTGCGTGAGACCGATCCTTTGGAACTGCTCATTAGCGGTCTTGGCGAGGTTAAAGAGATGCCTGCTGCTAAGGCGGAAAATCTTGAACTCTGGAAGGGGCTGGCAAAGCTATTGCTGACGGCCAAGGGGCAGTGGAGAAAGCCCGGTGGAGTGAATAAGAAGATAGGATTTTCGCCTGCTAAAAAAGGCAGTGACGCAGAGCTTAGTAAGCTGGCCTTTAAGGGGTTGCTCGAAGAACTCGACGGCCTCGATAGTATCGCCGAGGCCCTGAGCGCAGTCAGCAAGTTGCCAGTGACGACTTATAGTGACGGCGAATGGCGGGTGCTTAGTGTCCTTATTAAGCTCTTACCTATTGCTGTAAAAAAACTAAAAGAGGTCTTTGTCGAGCGAGAGACCGTTGATTTCTCGATGGTCTCGATGGCTGCGATAACGGCCCTTGGCTCTGATGAAGATCCGACCGATCTGATGCTGGCCTTTGACAATAGGTTTCGCCATATCCTAGTAGATGAATATCAGGATACCTCCTGGACGCAGGCCACTCTGCTGCGCTCGTTAACGCGCGGCTTTGAGCATGGCGACGGAAGGACGCTTTTTATTGTTGGCGACCCGATGCAATCTATCTATAGGTTTAGGGACGCGGATGTTGGAATATTCCTTGAGGCCAGACAAAGCGGTATGGCCGATATCGAGCTGACGGCACTTAGCCTTACGTCGAACTTCAGGTCACGACCGGCCCTTGTGGACTGGGTAAATCGGGTCTTTAGCGAGGCCTTCCCTCTGGAAGAAGACCCAGCAATAGGGGCCGTCAGGTACTCAGAGTCCTGCGGCGTCAGGGCCGCCGATAGTAGTGCTGGTGTCGAGGTCACGACCTATAGCGTCCGTGACGATAAGAGAGAGGCAGAGGATATAGCAGAGGTTTTGCAGGGACTTCCAGCAGATGCCAGTAAGGTTGTCCTTGTCAGGTCGCGTGCGCATCTGGATAAGATTATAGATGTGTTAAAGGAAGCTGGCATTGATTACAGGGGCGAGCAATTAGAGCCTTTAGATGGCAAGATCGTGGTTCAGGAACTGATGGCACTCTTGCGCGCGCTCCTGCATCCGGGCGATAGGGTCGCGTGGCTGGCTCTGCTAAGGGCTCGTTACTGCGGCTTGACCTTGCGTGATATTCATAGCCTTGTGGGCTTTGATCAGAAAAGAATCCTGTGGAATGTCTTTAGTGATGAGGAGCGTATCGCAGCGTTATCAGAGGACGGACAGAGCCGGGTAATTATCTTTAGGGATAAGATGGCAAAGGCACTGGCACTGCGTGGTCGGGTTCCTATGAGGGGGTTGCTTGAAGGGCTCTGGATAGAGCTTGGCGGCCCTGCGACCTTTACAGGTGACGACGATATGAAAGACGCGGAGACCTTCTTTGATCTGCTCTCTGATGCGAGGGTCAGCGATGTTTCGCAGTTAAAGTGGTTTAGCCAGCGCATGAAAAAGCTCTTTGCTGCGAGCACCGGCGAGGGTCTTAACCCGGTAGTCCTTATGACGATACACAAGGCAAAGGGGCTGGAGTTTGATTATGTGATCCTACCAGGGCTTGGAAAAAGAAGTGGCCGGAATGAGCGTAAGATTATGCAGTGGCTTGAGCGTGGCCACGATCTGCTGCTTGCACCAATCGAGGAGATATCAGAGAGGGGTACGGGCGGGCTGATCTACAATGCGATAACCGAGATAAATAATATAAAAGATAAATATGAAGAGCTGAGGCTTTTCTACGTTGCCGCGACAAGGGCTCGTCACGGGCTCTATCTCTTTGGTAATATTGGCGGAGTTGCCGGAGTTGGTGGAGTTGGCGGAGTTGACTGTAAAGAGCAGGCAAGCTCCGGGTCTTTCTTGTCACTTATAGATGCTGCGGTCTATAAAGATAATATTATCGAGATCTCAGAGTCGAGTAATGGGCATGATGGGGATGGAGAGGCTTTGGTGCGAGGACTTTCTCTGAAAAGATTTTCGCCTTTAAAAAGACTTCCGTCTGACTGGCAGCGTCCAGAGCCTGCGGCCTCGATAATGACAGGTGTGGTAAAAGACCAGCAGCAGATTGGGCAGGCAAGGTTGAGCTTTGATTGGGTCGGCGAGGAGGCGCGTCATCTCGGGACGGTCATCCATAGATATTTCTGTAGGATTGTAAAGGACGGTCTTGCCAGTTGGGATAAGGAGAGGTTGCCCCGAGAAGATGGCCATATGCAGGTGATGCTGCGAGAGATGGGTTTTGATAAAATTGAGGCCGTTCTTACCGCCAAGAAAGGCATGCAGGTGATAGGGAATGCCCTGACCACCGAGCGTGGACGTTGGGTGCTGGCAGCACATAAAGACGGCTCTGCCGAGATGGCGATAACCACTGTAATAGACGGCGCGGTCGTGCGTACGGTGATAGACAGGAGCTTTGTCGATGATAAAGGTATTCGCTGGATAGTAGACTATAAGACAGG
>CAZUFI010000039.1:0-11920 GCA_964618745.1 uncultured Thermodesulfobacteriota bacterium
AAAAAATGTCATTTATAAATTATTCGACAAGAGAGATAAACTGTAAGATCGTCTACTACGGCCCCGGGCTTGGTGGCAAGACGACCAACCTGCAATTTATCCATAAGAAGGCAAAGCCCAAGACTCGTGGTAAGATGATATCTCTTGCTACAGAGACCGAGCGGACTTTGTTCTTTGATTTTCTGCCGCTATCGTTGGGTGAGATCAAGGGTTTTAAGACCCGTTTTCATCTCTACACCGTACCGGGGCAGATCTTCTACGATGCCTCAAGAAAGCTGATACTCAAGGGCGTCGATGGTATTGTCTTTGTCGCCGACTCGCAGGTCGAGCGTATGGACGCTAATATAGAAAGTCTGGAAAATATGCATATTAATCTGGAAGAACATGGTTTAGAGCTCGAAAAGATTCCATATCTGCTACAATATAACAAGAGAGATGTAGAGGACTGTATGCCTATAGCGGATATGAAAAACGTCCTTAACCCGACCGGCGTGCCGGACTTTGAATCGGTGGCTATCACAGGGGCAGGGGTCTTTGAGACCCTGAAGGGAATAATAAAACTCGCTCTTATAGAGCTTAGAAAAGGTACTTAAAAGAGTAACCACCAGAGAAAAGGAGGGCAGCTAAAGTGCCACTTAAAGAAGAGATAACCACGGGTATAAAGACAGCGATGAAGGCCAAAGATAAGCCCCGGCTTCAGACCCTGCGTTTTTTGCTCAGTGCCATTAAAAATAAAGAGATAGACAAGCGAGAGGAACTCAGCGACGTTGATATCTTGCAGGTCATATCGACCTCTGTTAAGCAGCACAAGGACTCGATTGAGCAGTTTAGAAAGGGGGGTAGAGACGACCTTGCCGATCAGGAAGCAGCAGAGCTTGAGATCCTGTTAGGTTTTCTGCCCGAGCAGTTATCAGAGGCAGAGATAAAGGATGTTGTCGCGGCAACCGCTACCGAGTTGGGGGCTAGTTCCATGAAGGATATGGGTGGACTTATGAAGGCCGTTATGATTAAGCTAAAGGGCAAGGCCGACGGTAAGTTGGTCCAGGAGATGGTAAAGCAGAGGCTTGCAGGGTAAGCCGTCGTGATTTCATAATCAAGGAGGATACTATGAAGTTTAAGGATATATATAATAAGGCAGTGCAGAGAGGGTTGGAGCTAGACCCAAGAGGCGTAAAGGAAGTAAAAGCCGAGCTTGCGCATTTAAAAAAGCAATACGCAAAGCTCGATAAAGAAGGAAAAAAATACTTTGATACAGAAAGACTGACCAACCCGTATTCGGATACGCGTATGCTTTACGGAGCACCGAATACAGAGGTTAAGCGCGTATTGATGGGGATTGATATCGATGTCAGCGAGGTCTTGCTCGCCGATAGGCTCAATCAGAAAAGAGGAAAGAAGATAGATCTTATAATCGCTCATCACCCGGAGGGCACAGGGCTGATAGGTCTTGGCGATGTTATGGCCATGCAGTCCGGGGTGCTTGCAAAGTTCGGCGTGCCGATCCACATAGGTGAGTCGCTATTAGCTGAGCGAAGCGGCGAGGTTGGCAGGAGGCTTATGCCTGCTAACCACACAAAGGCAGTTGACGCGGCAAAGCTTCTGGATATTCCGTTGATGTGTATGCATACACCGACCGATAACGCTGTAACGACCTATCTGCAGGATATCTTTGATAAGAAAAAACCATTTTACGTCTCGGATATCTTTGATATCTTAAATGAGATACCAGAGTATGATTACGCAAGGCGTGAGACCATCGGGCCAAAGATGGTCGTCGGTGATAAAAATAGAAAGGCCGGTAAGATCTTTGTCGATATGACCGGTGGGACAGGCGGCAGTAAGAAGGCCTTTGAAAAACTCTCGGCAGCCGGTATCGGTACAATCGTCGGTATGCATATCGGTGATGACCACCGTAAAGAGGCCGAGAAGCATCACATGAATATCCTTTTGGCAGGCCATATCTCAAGTGATAATCTGGGGATAAACCTCTTGATGGATGATATCTTTACGGGTGTCGATGTCGTCGAGTGCTCTGGTTTTAGAAGATTTAAGAGGAAGAAGGGTAAAAAGTAGTAAGTTACTAATGGAAAAACCTTGATGAAACGCCGTGGATGAAACTACCTTTGATTGTCTTGAGTTTAGCTCTGTCATAGGCAAGCTCAGTGAGCTTGCCGTGACCGAGCCGGGCCGGGAACTTGCCCTGAATCTTCTTCCGCTGGCGACTATCGCCGAAGTAAAGGAAGGTTACTGCGAGCTTGATGAGGCATCTCTAATCTTTGATAGCGGCTTGTTGCCCCCGCTGGGTGGTATCGCTGAACTCTCCCCTTTATTTGAAAAACTGGAAAAACAAGGGTCTTATCTTTTCCCTGAAGACCTACTGAAGGTCAAAGGCACGCTTGCGGCCTTTGTGGCTCTGGGTCTTTTTATCTCTACTCGTGAGTATGAGGATCTGGCGGCCTGCCTGCCTATTACTACGGCAAGGCTCAGTACCATCGAGACCTCCCCGAGCCTTAAAAAAAATATAGATCTGATACTGAACTCAGCAGGAGAGATACGTGACGAGGCATCGCCACGGCTCGCCGAGATAAGGCAGACGCTGCGCAACTCTAAAAGAAGTTGCAGGAATGTAGTCGATGCGCTCTTGCGTGATAAAGATATGAGCGGCCTGCTTATGGAGGATTACTTTACCGTAAGGGAGGACCGCTTTGTTGTCTGCGTAAAGTCGAGCTATCATACGCAGGTAGCGGGGATTGTCCACGGGCGTTCGGCAAGCGGCGAGACCTATTTTATAGAGCCGCTCGGTACGGTCGAGATAAATAACAGGGTATCGATCTTAAAGCGTGAGGAACGTGACGAGGTGATCGCTATCTTACAGGATATATCCAGTGAGATCTTTTTGGAAAGGGCTGTAATCTTTAGAGATATTAAACGGATAGCAGCCCTTGATCTGGCCCTTGCCAAGGTTCGTCTGAAGATGAAGATCGGTGGTGCCGTGCCAAAGATCAGCACGGGCGGCGGCGTGAGGCTTCTAAGGGCGCGCCACCCAATACTGGTTATTAAGGCTGAGAACGACCCAGATGTGCCTGTGATACCGGTCGATATTACCCTTGATAAAGCAACAAGGGTGCTTGTCATCTCCGGGGCTAATACAGGGGGTAAGACCGTTGCCCTAAAGACCTTAGGTCTGCTTACTTTGATGGTAGGGGCGGCATTGCCGATTCCCGCAGCCGATGGTAGCGAGCTGCCGTTCTTTAGTGGCGTTTACGCTGATATAGGCGATAGGCAGAGCCTTAATCAGCACCTAAGTACTTTTTCCGCACACCTTAAAAGAATCGGTGAGATTCTGGGCAAGGCCGGCGGTGATACGCTGGTTCTCCTCGATGAGATAGGGGTTGGTACAGACCCTGTAGAGGGCGGGGTCTTGTCGCTATCGATTCTGGAGAGTCTAGCGGAGAAGGGCGCGACCGTTGTGGTGACGACGCACCTTAATCTGCTAAAGGCTCATAGTGCCGTTGACAGGCGTTTTCAGAATGCCTCGGTTTTATTTGACGAGACAACGAGTACGCCGCTATATAAGCTTCGTTACGGTATGGCCGGGGCGAGCCAGGCCCTTTCTGTTGCCAAAGAATACGGCATACCAGAGGATATCGTAGAACGTGCAAGACGCAGCCTTAAGGGCGGCGAGGGTGCTTTTGTCGAGAGCCTGCGCAAGATTGACGAAGAAAAGAAAAGGCTTGAGGCCCTAACTAGGTCACTGAGTGAGAAAGATGCCGAGAAAGAACGTGCCTTAAAGCGGATTCGAGATGACCGGCAGCTCCTGCATAAAAGGGCACGGATAAAGATTGATGAGATTATAGAGAAGGCTCGGAAAGATATCAAGGCGCATGCAGAGACTGTTAAGCAAGAGCGTACTGAGGCCGCCACCGTCGCACCGGTTAGTAGCCGAAGTGGTGTAAAGGCAGCGATGCGAGGCTTTGCGCAGGCAGGCGAGCGAGTGGCAGATCTCTTTAAAGAGCAGGTAGAGCATTACGTGCCAAAGCTTGGCGATATCGTAGAGATCGCCGGCAGTAATGCGCGTGGCGAGGTCGTCGCGGTTGACGCAAAGCGGGCCGAGGTCTTATCTGGAAACTTTAAGGTATGGGTTGGCCACGATGCCATGAAAAAAATATCTGGTAAGGGCGGAGGAAAGGCAGGGAGCAAGGCACGAGGCGCAGCCCGTGTGACTCGTCAGGCCCGTGCCGCGCATAGGGCCAAGGCGGCTCAGAAAACAGGAGATTTGAAGCTTGATCAAGAGAGCCTTGCCGGGTATAGCGCAGAGGCAAAGCTTGCTATTAATATAGTAGGACTCAGGGTCGATGAGGCCGTGGTAAAGGTAGAGCGTGCCCTTGATGACGCGCATATGGCAGGTAGTACGAGCCTTGATATCGTCCATGGCAGCGGCACCGGGGCACTGCGCAGTGCCGTGCGTGAGTATCTGGACGGCTCGCCTATCGTAGACGGATATAAAGGCGGCGACTCGCTCGCCGGTGGTGAGGGCGTAACAGTGGTGGAGCTGGTCTAGGATGATACCGCAGGATAAGATAGAAGAGGTCGCCGAGCGTGCCGATATAGTAGAGGTCGTCTCTGCCTATATTCCGCTTACCAAGCGTGGGCGTAATCACGTCGGGCTCTGCCCTTTTCACTCGGAAAAGACGCCGAGTTTCTCTGTAAGTGAAGAGAAGAATATCTTCTATTGCTTTGGCTGTCATGAGGGAGGGAGCGCTATAAAGTTCCTGATGAAGCACGAGTCTCTTAGTTTTCCCGAGGCCGTGATGGTTCTGGCCCGTAAATACGGCGTAAAGATAGAAGAGACAGGAGAGCGGCAGGGGACGAGTCTGCGCGAACTTATCTTCAAGCAGAATGCGCTGGCGTTGGAGTATTTTACAGGCGTCCTTATGGAGAATAATGGTAAGCGTGCACGGGATTACCTGAAGGACAGGGGCTTTGATAAAGCTATCGTCACTGAGTTTCGTATAGGGTATACTACATCCCGTAATGACGGGCTTATAAGTTATCTGCGCAGTAAAGGTGAGGATCTGGAGCTTGCGGAAAAGGCCGGGCTTATCGGTAATAGCGATGGGCGTATCTATGATAGGTTCAGAGAGAGGGTTCTTTTTCCGATAATCGATGTGCGTGGCAGGGTGCTGGGTTTTGGCGGCAGAACGCTTGGCGACGCTATGGCCAAATATCTCAACACACCCGAGTCCCCTGTATTTAAAAAGGCAGAGGTCTTGTATGGTCTTTATCAGGGGCGAGATAGCATAAACAAAACAGGCTCTGCGATTGTGGTTGAGGGTTATTTTGATCACTTAGCACTTTTTAAGGCGGGCTTTAAAAACACAGTTGCTACGATGGGCACGGCACTTACGCCCTCGCATATAAGAAGGCTCAAGCAGTATACAGGGCTTTTGTATCTGTTGTTTGACTCGGATGCCGCAGGTAAAAAGGCCGCAACCAGAAGCCTTGATCTGATCCTTGCTGAAGAGACTGCGGCTCGGGTCGTGCTCTTGCCCGGCGGCGCGGACCCGGATGACTTTCTAAAAGAGCACGGCGAGCAGGGGATGCAGAGGGCGATTGACGAGGCCGAGGATATAATGGAGTTCTATCTGGATCAATTAAAAGAAGAGTTTGAGATTCGCTCGCCAGAGGGTAAGGGTGGATACCTGAATAAGGCCGTGCCTTATCTGAGGAAGGTCAAGAACGAGGCCTCGCGCGGCCATTATACGATGAAGGTAGCGGGTATCCTCGGAGTCGAGCCAAGGGCTATTTACTCGGCAATCGAGGCCTCAGGGCGTGGGGGTTCTGAACCGGCCTTAGTCATTGAGAAGACCACCGCGCCGGTGGTCACGAGGCTTGCCGAAGAGATACTCTTAAAGGTGATCTTAAAGCATGCCGAGCTATTTAGCACAGAGGTTGAGAAGGCTGTAGCGGCATTTCAAGATCCTTTTTATAGGGCGGTTGCGGTTAAGGTATTGCCGCATTTCAAGAGCGGGGTTATTCATCAAGATAAAATGATTGAAGAAATAGAGGATCTGGCTATTAAGGATTTCGTCGCAACGGCGATATTTAAAGATGAGAAAGATTTCATGGAGGCACCCGAGACGATGCTCGCCGATTGCGTTCGGCAACTAACGAATATAGGAAGGCCCAGTCAGGCATCGATTGATATGATAAGGCAACTGGAGCAGAGCGGTAGAGATGATCTTGCAAAAGAGCTTGGAAAGAGGCTTGGTCTAAAGGATCTTTAAAAAAAGAAAGATAGGGGGGAGAGAAGTTCGTGACCTAGGGAGCATCCGGTAGTATGGATAAGGCATCTAACTGGAAAGGAGTGACCTTTACATGCGAAATAAAAAGCCGCAAGAAGGTAACGTCAAAGGGAATGGGAACGGTAATCGAGAGGGCAGGGGCAGTACGGCAGTAGAGGGGGTCGCTTACAGGCGGCAGGAGCGAGACCCTAAGGTATTGACACCGACCGGTGGTGACGGTGACGGGGCTGGCGCAAGAGGAAGGCCTGTCGGCGATCATTACGAGAGTGACTTTGACCCTCTAAAGAGTTATTTCAAGGAGATGGGCAGGCGACGACTCCTTACCAAGGTAGAAGAAGTTGAGTTGGGTAAGAAGATAGAGCAGGGAAGGACGCAGACCATATCGGAGTTTATCAGAAGTCCTTTGCTGGAGCTAGAGCTTAAAGGTTTTATGAAAAGATTAGCTGGCCCGCTCATAAGTGATGGGGCGGCGGTGCAAGGCAGTGGCTCTGGAGATAGTCAGGCAGACGGCGAGACCCGAAAATTAATCAAGAGTATAAAGCAAGCAATCAGGCTTCATGGTAAAATAATCGCAGCACCAAAGAGACAAGACAACAGCACTTCTTTTAGTACTCCTAACTTCATCAGCATTACTTCTAAAAATAATACCCGAAAAACCTCAGACCTGAAAACAGCAGATACTACTTCTATAGATCAGATCTCTGATGAGCGTAAACTGCTTCGTCTGCTCTCCCGGATCAGCAGGCGAAGCTTGTTGATAGAGGCACTGAGCGCGGAGTTTTTGACCTTTGCCGACCTTCTCAAAAGAAAGAAAAGAAAGTTAGCTTACGCCGAGCGTAAGTTTGGCACGGGGCGTGATGCTGCTGTAAGGGCCGCGAAGTACGAGCTTGATTTAGCTGAAGAGGCAGTTGGCATGGATTGCACTGAGCTGATTATGGCTAATCGGCGTATAGCAGCCGCAGGTAGCCGCGCAGGCCTTGCCAAGCAGGAGTTGGTAAACGCAAATCTGCGCCTTGTCGTTAATACTGCAAAGCGGTATCTGGGTCGCGGCCTGCATCTGCTAGATCTTATTCAAGAGGGCAATATCGGGCTTATGCGCGCCGTTGATAAATTTGAATATATAAAGGGTTATAAGTTTTCGACCTATGCCACCTGGTGGATAAGGCAGGCGATATCACGCGCGATAGCCGATCAGGCGAGGATAATACGGATACCCGTGCATATGACCGAGACGCTTAATCGGTTGCAGCGCATTAAAAGGGTTTTTGTACAGAAGAGCGGGCGTGAGCCGACCCCGGTAGAGCTCTCCGAGCAGATGGGGATCGGGATGGATAAGGTCGATAAGGTAATCAGGATCGTACGTGAACCTTTATCTCTGGAGACCCCGGTCGGTGAGGACGAGGGGGGCTCTCTTGGTGACTTTATTCAGGATGCCACTGCGGTAACGCCGCATGACGAGGTTATGAGCAGCAACCTGGTCGAGCATATGAATGAGGTCTTGGCGACCCTCAGCCCTCGCGAAGAAGAGGTCCTGCGCATGCGCTTCGGGCTGGGTGAGGGGATGGACTATACGCTGGAAGAGGTCGGCGAGCATTTTCACGTAACCCGGGAGCGTATACGGCAGATAGAGGCAAAGGCCCTTACTAAGCTTCGCCACCCGACAAGGAGCAAGATTCTTAAGTCTTTTGCAGAATAGAACTTATATCTAACGCAGTAAAAGATCGGCCTCCTTAATCGGGCCGGGGCTTAAAAGGCCTCGGTCTGTCTTTTTTTGCCATAGGTCATATTAATACAAAATTGACTTGAATGATTTTCTCATTCGGGTAAAATGTACTGTCTCTTCTAGGTTGGGTTTGTCCGCAGATGGTACGTATCTTGCTAGAGACTGCTTTATATCCATAGGGGAAGGCCTTTGGCTTTTCTTATATGGCCTCGGTTAAATACCCGGAAAAACTATACATATTACAGGAGGTCGTCTTTTGGTTTCTGACGATAAAGGACAGGTTGCCGCAAAAAAAGGCCTTGTTCATATATATACGGGCCAGGGTAAGGGTAAGACAACCGCCTCGGTAGGGCTGGCGATAAGGGCAGCTGGGCAAGGGATGCGGGTGCTCTTTGTCCAGTTCTTTAAGATGGAGGCCGATCAATCAGGAGAGAAGGAAATATTCAGGCAGCGTATGCCAGAGATAACCCTTATACGCTCTGATCATAGGCATCCTATATTTACCGGGGGTAAGACCGATAAGGTCGCGCTGAGGGCCTCGATAAGGGATACCTTTGAGAAGGCCAAATCAAAGCTTGATGAGGGCTATGGTCTGCTGGTCTTCGATGAAATCCTGAGTGCGATAAACGGTGGTTATATCGAGATCGCAGAGGTTATGGAGCTTCTTGATACCCGCCACGAGGGCCTTGAGGTCGTCTTAACCGGAAGGGACGCCCCGACCGAGCTTGTAAGGATAGCTGATTACGTAACCGAGATGCTAAAGATCAAGCATCCTTTTGATTACGGTATAAAGGCGCGAGAGGGGATAGAGTTTTAGTATGAAGGTTGGTGGTAATAAAGGTGGGTTTTGCCTTGTCCTTGGCGGGGCCAGGAGCGGTAAGAGCAGCTTTGCAATGAAGCTGGCCGAGCGTGCGGCAGAAGATCTTGGCACGAGAGCCGTCTATGTGGCAACGACACCGGCCTCATATACAGTCGTCGGGCAGGGGGCGGAGAATAAAACCGATCAAGAGATGGCAGCAAGAATAGCAGCCCATAAGGCAGAGCGTGGCCCGGGTTGGGATACCATTGAAGAGCCAGTAGAGATTGGGCGCGTAGTAGAGGATAATAAGGCTGCCGTTTTAATGATAGATTGCCTGACCCTCTGGATAATGAACCTTATGGAGCAGGGCCTCGGTAACGAAGAAATCATAGAGAGGGCAGAGGGCTTTGCAGTTGCGGCGAGTAGCTTCGAGAGCCCCGTGATAGTCGTATCAAATGAGGTAGGGCAAGGTATTGTGCCGCAGAGCTCGCTTGGTCGTCGTTTTCGCGATCTATCTGGTATAGTTAATCAGCGAGTGGCTGGCGCAGCGAAGGATGTATTTTTTTTAACGGCAGGAATATCACAGAAGTTAAAGGGATAATAATCAAGGAGGGCTTTACGGGGTGGTTTTAAATACAGTATTAGATAATGTCATTGGTAGTATAACGAATTTGGATGCTGCATTGTTGCGCAAAGCGCAGAAGAGGCTGGATTCTCTGACAAAGCCCTTGGGTAGCCTAGGGCGTCTTGAAGAGTTTGCGGTGCGTATCGTCGGCATAACCCAGAATACAAGGCCCGAGCTTAAGGCCAAGAAGATATTTGTCTTTGCCTCTGACCATGGCGTTAGTGCTGAAGGAATAAGTGCATTTCCAAAAGAGGTCACCACGCAGATGGTCTTGAATTTTCTGCGCGGAGGTGCCGGAATAAACGCACTTGCCAGACACGCAGATGCCGAGGTCCTGGTTGTTGATATAGGTGTTGATTTTGACTTTGATGATAATAAAGCAAGCGGGCTTTTAAATAGAAAAATAATGAAGGGGGCTGCCAATATTCGCAAGGGCCCCGCTATGACGCGTGAAGAGGCGGTCCAGTGCATTAATGTGGGCATAGAGCTTGCATCTGAATACGCCTCGGTCGGCTCGGTCTTTGGCACAGGAGAGATGGGGATTGGTAATACGACCCCGGCAAGTGCAATTATAGCGGCCGTCAGTGGGCAGTCGGTTGCAGAGCTTACAGGTCACGGTACGGGTATAGGGGATAAGGCCTTTGCCCATAAGGTTCAGGTAATAGAGGACGCACTCAAGGTAAATAACCCTGATCCGAAAGACCCGATTGATCTCCTTGCAAAGGTCGGTGGCCCGGAGATCGCCGGGATATGTGGTCTTGTCCTCGGTGCTGCCGCAAAAAGAGTGCCGGTCGTGATCGATGGTTTCATCTCTACAGCAGGTGCGCTTATAGCGGCAGAGCTTGCGCCAATCGTTAAACAATATCTCTTTGCCTCCCATCTCTCGCAGGAGCGGGGCCATAAGGTAATGCTTGAGCGTATGGGGCTGCGTCCTTTTATTGATCTTGACTTTAGGCTTGGTGAGGGCACGGGTGCTGCCATTGGTATGACGCTGCTTGATGCCGCAGTGCGTGTCTATAATGAAATGGCTACCTTTGATGAGGCCGGAGTATCGGAGGGTAGCTAGGTGGTAAGTTCTTTTATAGCCGCCTTGCAGTTTTTAACGCTACTGCGTCTGACAAAGACAGAGAAAGTGCTATCTCCAAAAGAATTCTCTGCCTCGATGGTATACTTTCCTGTCGTCGGTGCGTTGCAGGGGCTGGTTTTATTTATTGTATATACCCTGTTTGGCGGCCTGCTTACGCCGGGTCTGCTCGGTGCTGTCCTTGTTGCGGTCTTAATAATTACAAACGGTGGTCTGCATCTGGACGGCTTTGTCGATTCAGTAGACGGCCTTGCAGGTGGCTCTACACCAGAGCGTCGTCTTGAAATAATGCGAGATAGCGCAGTCGGTGCTATCGGCGTTGTGGCCCTTCTTATACTGCTTATCTTAAAATACGAATCACTCTCTGCGGTTACCATTACAGGTGGTGGTGCTGTCTTTCTCTTTCCTATAATAGGGCGGTGGACGGCGATCCCTGTGGCCTACTTTGCCAATTACGCGCGTGACGGCGAAGGACTCGGTAGGCTTTTTTCAGAGGTTAAGGTTACTACCCTTCTATACGCTACGGTCATAACGGTCGTACCTGTCTTTCTGATACTCGGCATAACAGGCCTTATCGCTATGCTCGGGGTCTTTATAGCAGCGGTCCTTATAACGGCATTTTTCAAGCGTAAGATCGGCGGCGTTACCGGAGATGTAATGGGTTTTCAGGGCGAGGTCGGTGAGGTCTTGTTTCTTATAATCGTAGTGGTAGCGGGGAATCTATGAAGAAAGTAGTTGCAACAAGGTTGTATCTTGCAAGGCACGGGCAGGTAGTTGGCCACGACGAGTTCCGCTATCACGGCCACTTTGATATAGACCTTACGCAGAAAGGGGTTTTGCAGTCCGAGCGTCTAAGTAGTTTTCTGGCTGATAAAGAGATCAAGGCCGTCTATTCAAGCGATCTGCAACGCTCTGTTATCGGTGCTACAAAGGTAGCAGCGGCACTGGGGCTTAGCTCTTCTGAGATCCCCGAGCTGCGCGAACTGCATCTGGGGCGTTGGGAAGGGCTAACACGCACCGAGGCAGTTGAGCGATTCCCGGAAGATGCCGGTTTTACCTTTCAGGACCTTGCCCACAGTAAGATAGAAGGCGGCGAGAGCCTGACCGATCTTAGCGCGCGTGTTATGCCAGCTATAGAAAAAATCATAAAGGCAAACAAAGGCGAGCACGTCTGTGTCGTAGCTCACGGAGGTGTCAATAGAGTCGTCCTTATGGCTGCTATGGGGCTGCCTGTTGAGAATTTTTTTAAGATCGAACAAGACTACGGCGGACTTAATATAATCGACTACTTCAGTGACGGCCACTATATCGTAAAGATGCTAAACGGCGGCCCTAACCAAGAGATGGGTAAGACGATAATCTACTAACCATCTTCGATGGCTTC
>CAZUFI010000040.1:0-5834 GCA_964618745.1 uncultured Thermodesulfobacteriota bacterium
TCTTTTTTTTCATTTATTACAAACATCGGCACAGCACTGCTATAGCGTGCCTTAAAGGCATCGAAGTGAAATTCTTCGGTAAGCTTTGTCTTCTTTATAATCATTCCGGCACGGAACTTATTATCGATATAAGAATAATTTATACCTTTGCCAAAGATCAATCTACCCCTGACATTCTCAGAGGCCCGTTTTACGTCCTGGAGAGGCAGCTGATAGAGCCTTTTGCTCTCAAACTCTTCGGAGAACTGGCTGGCCGATAGCGAGTTTACGTTATCATTTGGAGTAAGTGCGACAAGTCTGCCAAGCCCTGAGAGATCAAGCTTATGCGGAAGGTTCTCGGAGAGGACATTACCGTAATGCGCACCAAGCCCTGCCATACGGGCCTGAGATATATTGGCCCAGTTATTATCGGTGAGCAGGACCTCTATCCCCTCGTCCTTAAGGGCCGTTGCAACGGCACGAGCCCACGGATGAGCCCCTATAAAGAGCACCCCCTGCGGATTAGGTCGGGCTATTCCCAAGAGGGCCGCTACCGGGGCCGAGCCAAGACCGTAAAGTGCTACCGTGCCGATTATAACCATAAAGGTAAGCGGCACCATAAGCTCGGCCTGCTCGTAGCCCTGCTCGATAAGTTTGAGCGCAAAGACAGAGCTGATCGCAGCGGCGACTATTCCGCGCGGAGCCATACACATCAGAAAAAACCGCTCTTTGAATTTAAGGTTAGAGCCTATAGTCGAGGCGAGTACGGCAAGTGGGCGTGCCACGACGATAAGTATTGCGAGAAAAGCAAGGCTACCCCAGTGCAGATACGAGATATCAGAGATGCGAAGACGAGCGGCAAGCAGGATAAAGAGCGTCCCGATCAAGAGCACACGCAGGTTTTCTTTAAACTCGGCTATATGCGTGACCTTAGCACTCTTCTGATTGGCAAGGAAGATTCCCATCAAGGTGACAGAGAGCAGGCCTGACTCGCTCTGGAAGTGATCAGAGAGCGCGAAGATCGCTATAACCAACATAAGGGTCACAGAGCTCTGTAAAAAATCAGGTATCCAGTAACGCTTTAGCAGTTCTTTAAGAACAAATGCACCGAGCCCTCCGGCAACGACTCCTATAACTATGGTCTTTACAACAGCTATGGCCGCAGCACTTGAAGCCTCCAAGACACCTCCGGCGACGATTACTTCAAAGACCAGAACGGCAAGGGTCGCACCTATTGGATCTATGACGATCCCCTCCCACCGCAATATGGAAGCCAGATAACCAACCGGCCTTACGTGACGAAGCAGCGGAATAATAACGGTCGGGCCGGTAACGACCAGGACCGCACCGAGCAGTATTGAGATAGAGAGATCAAGGCCGGCGATATAATAGGCAGACAAAGAACTAACAAGCCAGGTAACGCCAACACCAATCGTAACGAGGTTACGCACAACGCCGCCGTAACCCTTAAGCTCACTTATACGAAGACTCAGCCCACCCTCAAAAAGTATGATGGCGACCGAGACGCTGACGACAGGCAGAAGCAGATCGCCAAGAAAGGCATCCGGGTCGAAAAAACCAGTGACTGGGCCGATAAGAAAGCCAAATACCAGAAGCAGCAAGATCGAGGGCACACCAAAACGCCATGCCAGCCACTGTGAGCCAACACCGACGACGGCAAGGGTCGCTATTCCAACAAGTAGTATCTCGGTCAAGAGGTCTCCTTAAATAAAATCATATAATTGGTCAGGCTGAAATCACGTTGTATTTCAGAGCCTTAACTGTTACGATGCCATTAAATTACAATCTAAAAAGCCGCCACCAATGGCAGAAGGTCACGTTATGAAAGACAATCAATCAGGTACTAGCAGCAGCCCGAAGATAGAAGGCCTATATACTATAATCGACACTTCTTACGTAAGCCTTGAGGATATTAGCGGGGTTACCGAGAAGATTATTAAGGGCGGAGCAAAGTTAATTCAGCTACGGGCAAAAGAGCTCGGATCGGCGGATATGCTCAAGGCCGCTCGAACGATCAGAAAGATCACACGCAGCAGCGATGCGTTGTTTCTGGTAAATGACAGGATCGATATCGCCCTTTTATCTGAGGCCGACGGGGTGCATATAGGGGACGAGGATATCGTGCCAGAAGAGGCCCGGCGATTGCTTGGCACAGGCAGATTAATAGGATACTCCACCCATAACACACAAGAAGCAGAGCTTGCCGCAGGGCTTGCCAACAAAGGTTTTATCGATTATATCTCATGCGGCCCGGTCTTTGCGACCAGGACTAAAAAAGATGCACGGGCTGTAGTAGGCCTTGAAGGCCTTAAAAAGGTAAGAGAGATGACCGGGTTGCCGCTGGTAGCAATAGGCGGGGTAACTGAAGAAAACCTGCAAGAGGTCTTAAATGCCGAGATTGATGCAGTCGCTATAATCTCCGAGCTTCTCCTTGCGCGAGAGATCACAACAAAGACCAAACAACTAATAGAGACCATAAAAAGGAACGGGAGCGGGGGATAAGGCCCCCACTCCCGTTCAGTGCAGTAAACCGTCTTGGACGGAAAGTACAGCACAATGATAACGACTTAAGTCAGTCGCTTATTATTAAGGATGTACCTGGTAATCCGGGTAGGCATTACCACCGTGCTCTGTATAGTCAAGTCCTTCGCGCTCGTCCTCTGGGGTTACCCTGAGTCCAACCGTCTTCTTGATAATATAGAAGAGGATCAGTGAGGCAGTAAAGACCCATGCAAAACAAGCTCCTATTCCGATTAACTGAACACCGAGCTGCGCCGTTGTAAAGCCTCCTGTGTTGAATATCGCTGCGGCAAGTGTACCCCAAACTCCGCATACACCGTGAACAGAGATAGCTCCGACAGGATCATCAATCTTAATACGGTCAAAGAAGAGAACCGAGAAGACAACCAGTACGCCTGCTATCAACCCAATTATAACCGAACTAAAAGGACTTACATTCGCACAACCAGCCGTGATACCTACAAGCCCAGCCAGTGCTCCGTTCAGACTCATACCAAGATCAGCCTTCTTAAAGATAAACCAAGAAACAAACATCGCCGCCACAGCACCTGCTGCCGCAGACAGATTTGTATTAACTGCTATCATCGCGATATCGGGTATAGCTGCCGTTGTTGAACCGGCGTTAAAGCCAAACCAGCCAAACCAGAGTATGAATACGCCAAGTGCAGCGAGCGTCAGGTTATGCCCAGGTATGGCACGTACCTTGCCGCTTTTTGCGTACTTACCGATACGAGGGCCAAGCACGATAGTTCCGGCAAGAGCCGCCCAGCCACCGACCGAGTGAACAACCGTTGATCCGGCAAAGTCAATAAAGCCCATCGCCTCCAACCAGCCCTCACCCTTATAAAGGCTACCCCAGGCCCAACTACCAAAGACCGGGTAAATAACCGCACAAATAACTATGCTGTAGCAAAGATATCCAACGTACTTTGTACGCTCGGCAACGGCACCGGATACGATGGTTGCTGCCGTTGCGGCAAAGACCACCTGGAACATCCAGAAGGCATAGAGCCACGGATCTTTATCCACGGCAAAGTCGCTTAAGAAAAAACCTGTAGTACCAAAAAGCCCGTTGGTTGCTCCGAACATAAGGCCAAAACCTACGG
Organism: uncultured Thermodesulfobacteriota bacterium; assembly: GCA_964618745.1. Lineage (GTDB taxonomy): Bacteria > Desulfobacterota > GWC2-55-46 > GWC2-55-46 > DRQE01 > JAJRSM01. The sequence continues at coordinate 3,627 of CAZUFI010000040.1, forward strand.
CCCAGTAAGCAATACTTCCGATGGAGAAGTCCATCAGATTCTTCATCATAATATTAATGGCATTCTTGGCACGCGTAAAGCCCGCCTCGACCATTGCAAAGCCCGCCTGCATGAGAAAGACCATAAAGGCCGCTATCATCGTCCAGACAAAGTCCATATTGCGCTGAAGCTCGACTAACATTGACTGGTTTACCACCTCGCCGCCGCCTGCTTCGGCACTACCTGCTATAGATAAAACAGCAACCAGCGCAGTAAAGACCGCTAATCGCTTCCCTGAAAATAAATCTCTAAGCCTCATCACAACCTCCGATTGATCTTGATTGAAAAACTCTACCAAAAGACACCCCCTACCTTACAGGGCATCCTCCCCTTGCTCTCCGGTCCTGATTCTTATAACCTCTTCTACATCTGTTACAAAGATCTTTCCGTCTCCGATACTATCGGTCCTTGCGGCATCGACTATTACCTCGATTACGCGAGGAGCGAGCTCATCGGTTACAACAACCTCAACCTTAACCTTAGGCAAGAAGTCCATAGAATACTCCGCCCCTCTATAAAGCTCGGTATGCCCCTTCTGCCTGCCAAAGCCCTTTGCCTCGGTAACGGTCATCCCATCTACATGCAACTGCTGAAGGGCCGTCTTAATATCGTCAAGCTTAAATGGTTTTATTACCGCCTCTATCTTCTTCATCCCCGTTCCTCCTATGGTTATATGCCACCTAAAAAAAACAACGCCGACCAGCGAGCCCGGTAAGTCATCAAGACCTACCGTAAACCCGTCCAATCGGCGCCGTTGCCAATCAATCATCATAGAAGAGACCACAACGTCCCTTCTCTCTACTCTCTTTAGAACAAAATAAAACCCGGTCTAGTTATAGCCACTCTCGCCGTGCTGAGAGAGATCCAGTCCAATTGCTTCTTCTTCCTTTGTTACTCTGATACCAATCGTAGCGTTCAGAATCTTCAGCAAGACGTAAGTTACGACACCAGCAAGTATCACTGTTGCAACAATACCTTCGAGTTGGATCAGGACCTGGCCAGGGTTACCAAAGAACGAACCCTTTGCACCAACGGTTGCGAAGAGCCCTGTTGCAATAGCCCCCCATATTCCGCCTATCCCGTGTATGCCAAAGACGTCAAGCGTATCGTCATAACCAAGCTTTGGTTTGAGCCAGCTAACACCCAGGTAACAGAAGACTCCGCCGCCAAACCCCATTATCATAGCCGAGATCGGCCCCACAAAACCCGCGCCCGGTGTTATCGCCACAAGCCCTGATACAGCCCCTGATGCCGCCCCCAGAGCCGTCGGCTTGCCGGTGCGTATCCACTCTATCAGGACCCATGCTACCCCTCCGGCTGCGGCAGCCGTATTGGTAGTTACAAAGGCCAGTGCCGCTATACCGTCAGCGGCAAGCGCACTACCCGCATTAAAGCCAAACCAACCAAACCAGAGCAGCCCTGTACCCAGAAGCGTCCATCCCAGGTTATGCGGAGGCATAGACTCATTCGGATATCCCTTTCTCTTACCAATAACAAGGGCAAAGACCAGAGCCGATACGCCAGCACTTATGTGTACGACCGTACCACCTGCAAAATCAAGAGCTCCGTCATCGGAGAGCCATCCTCCGCCCCAGACCCAGTGGCAGAGCGGATCATATACAAGGGTCGTCCATACAAGAGCAAATATTACAAAGGCCGAGAACTTTATCCTCTCTGCAAAAGCACCTGTTATCAGGGCTACCGTAATTACGGCAAACATCCCCTGAAAGAGCATAAAGATAATATGAGGTATCGTGCCATTGGCCTCCATTCCGACGCCTTTCAGACCCAGAAAATCAAGACCCCCTATTACTCCACCTATATCAGGGCCAAATGCCAGCGTATAACCGATCAAGACCCACTGCAAACTTATCAGGCAGAGCATGAAAAAGCTCTGCATCATTGTACTTAGAAAGTTCTTCTTCCTGACCATACCCGAGTAAAAGAACGCAAGCCCGGGTGTCATCAGCATTACTAGGGCCGTACTTATCATTATCCATGCGGTATCGCCGGCATTTATCACCGACTCACCTGAGGCCAGAGCAACGCCCGGAGCCAGCAGCAACAACACACCTGCGATTAAAATCGTCCGCAGCCCTGGGCCGTCTGAGATCAATCTCGTCTTCTTCACGTATTCCTCCGTTGGAACGTTAGCCAGATTACTGGCAT
>CAZUFI010000040.1:5934-11805 GCA_964618745.1 uncultured Thermodesulfobacteriota bacterium
AATCTCGTCTTCTTCACGTATTCCTCCGTTGGAACGTTAGCCAGATTACTGGCATTTATACGTCTTAAACGGAGCAACGACACCAAACTCAAGACACGCTACTAAGTGCCTAAGATGGCGTCGTTGCCACCGGATAAAACCATCGGACACACCTTTATGCCCTGATAACAATAGATCTATACTTAAAACTTTAAAACCAAATCGCTTCAATACTACAGTGCGATTTAGAAGGTCATGCTAATATTAACTCCGCCGTAGACTACCTCTGTGTCTTTGCCTGTACCAGAAGCGATATTGATTGCCTCTATTGCCTCGTCGGCATCGTCACTAAGCTCGCCTGTATAAGCGATCTTTGGCTCAATCGTGATATTCTTTGTAAGCGGAATCGTAAGGGATGCTGATAGCTCGCCGTTGTAAAAGTCGCTGAAAACCTTACCCTTTGCAGTTGTTCCCATATACGAATTGTCAATGTTATAACCGGCAGATGCACCAAGGTTAAGGTCAATATCTCTTCCAAAGTGGCTACCTAGATTAAAGGTATGTCCGATTGCTACAACAATGAACTGACCGTGGCCCTCATCAAAGTCATGGTAGACTGTAAGGCTTGGGCTTAAGAACATATCGTAACCAAGTGAGATAAAGACCTCCATGGTATCCTCGGCGCTATCAAAGCCGTAATGTATGACACCTGTCGTTGTCGAGAGTTTGCCATAACTGCGTGAATATGTAGCAGTAAGATCTGTCTCGGTGGTCTCGCCGGTATTCATATTGTAGTTAGCCCAGTAATTAAAGCCCAGACCGTTCTTTGCAGCTATATCAAGGGTCGGCTGTAGAACACCGCTATCGTTAACAAGGTTCTGACCTCTCCAAACGTAGTTACTAAGTACATCAACACCTACTGAACCATCGGCCTCAAATGCCTCGGCCTTATTAAAAGAAACAAATACCATTGCCATCATCAAAACACTCAATAACGCTGCCTTTAACTTCATCCTTTCTCCTCCGCTCTGATTTTCATTTATAGTGCCATTAATAAAATAAACTCAAAACCCTGATCAAAGTCCAGAAAGCCGCCCCTAGACGGTTAGAAACCTTGAAAAAACGCTTTGTCCCATACTCTCTAGCTCAGGCATCGCCGTTGATGTTTTTGCTATTATTTCATCGGGATATATAATCCCTTTTACTTCTTCCAGTTCTTCGTTGTTTATCGAGAGCCACTGCGTGACCATCTCGTGTGTTACCTCCAGATGAAACTGAAGGCCGTAGGCATTCTCTCCTACACGGATAAGCTGGTTAGGAAAGAGCTCGCTAGAAGCGAGATTCACCGCGCCAACTGGTACGTCAAAGGTATCACCGTGCCACTGAAAGACATTTACTGAAGCAGGCAGACCCTGAAAAAGCCTATCCTGCCGACCATTATTATTAAAGGAGAGCGGATACCATCCGATCTCCTTTGCAGTACCGCTATAGACGCGCGCTCCGGCGCCACTAGCCAGAAGCTGTGCGCCAAGGCAGATACCAAGCATCGGTGTATCACAGCGAAGGGCCACCTCTATAAGCCTTATCTCGTCCTTTAAAAAAGGATAACGATCATCATCACAGACGCCCATCGGCCCGCCCATAATTATCAAGGCCTGACCGTCATCCAGAGTCTTTGGTATGCTTTGCCCTTCATAAGCCAGCACGAGATCAACTTCAATGTCGCTGCCCGAGAGGACGTCATTGATACTACCCGGACCTTCATGAGCGACCTGCTGAATTATCAGTACCTTCTTCAATATTACTTCCTCTAGACGTAAGTCCTAACGTACAGCTTATATAACGCCAGAGCTGTCGATCACAATCTCTGCGACATCCTTCATCGGTAGCCTTCTATCCATGCTTATCTTACGAAGCCTCGCATAGGCCTCACCCTCGCTGATATCACCCTGCTGCATGAGTATGCCCTTGGCACGCTCAACGATCTTGCGAGCCGCAATAGTATTTTTAAGCTCGGCATTTTCTTTCTTAAGCTCTGCAAACTCCGAGTACCTGTTGATTGCAAGCTCTATGGCCGCAAAAAGCACACTCTCTATAACTGGTTTTACCAGATAGGCCATAGCCCCGGAGCCAGCGGCCTTGCGAACAGTCTCCTCGTCGTCACGCCCTGTAACCAACACCACAGGAACAGGACACTTGGTAGCTATATCAATGGTCGCCTCTATCCCGTCTTTGTTAGGAAGCCCGATATCCATAATAACAACATCAGGAGAGCTTTCTAAACAAATATCAACAACCTCATCACCATCACCACTCTCGGCGACAACGCAGTAACCCTTCTCTTCCATAAGAAGTCGCATTACAAGCCGCTCTGAACTGCTGTCATCTACTATAACTACTCGTCTCATGCCTGTACTAATAAAGCAATTTGCATGCCAAATCGAAACCGTAATGTTTTTAAGTAGATAGCTAAATCAGGAGTAAAGAATGTGAAAGGCTTTGAGTCATCGGTGGTCAAAATTTGTGCAGATATGAAAAAAGACCTGTTCTACTACCCGTGCGCCTTTGATATTGCCAACTTATAGAGCTCATGATAGCGCACGGCTGAACGCTTCCACGAATAGTCCTCTGTCATAGCCTTAATTCGCAGAGCCTTTATGGCTTTTTTATCTTTAAAGAGCTCTACCGCCTCGGCTACCTTGTGCGTCAAGGCCTTTGCGCTATACCTTTTGAATTTAAAGCCATTGCCCTTGCCTCCTTTATAATCACTTATAGAGTCATCAAGACCACCGGTTGCACGGACAATCGGAATAGTGCCGTATTTAAGGCTATAGAACTGGTTAAGGCCGCAGGGCTCAAAGCGCGATGGCATCAAGAAAAAATCCGCACCAGCCTCTATCCTGTGTGATAGCGCATTATCAAAGCCGATCTTAACGCCAAACCTTCCTTTATAGGTCTCGGCAAGCTTCGCCATCAGTTCCTGGTACTTACGCTCGCCACTGCCAAGAATTACGATACCAAGGCGCAGCTCCATAAGGGCCGCCGTGGCCTCTGCCATTATATCAAAGCCCTTCTGATCGGTTAATCTGGAGATAATCCCGATAAGAGGCTCACTCTGGCGGATCTTAAGGCCGTATTCCTTTATCAGAGCCTTTTTACAGACGGCCTTTCCTTTTAGGTCTTTGCTACTATAATTGGCAGCGATATGCTTATCGGTCTGCGGATTCCAGATACCATAGTCAACGCCGTTTAAGATTCCAAAGAGCTGCTCACTGCGTGCGGCCAAGACCCCCTCAAGACCACAACCGAATTCTTCAGTAGTCTGTATCTCACGGCTATAGCTCTGGCTAACCGTCGTAACGATATCAGAGTAAACGATCCCGGACTTTAAGAGATTAATCTGGCCCCAGTACTCAAGCCCCTCCGGGTTAAAGGCACTGTAGGGCAGCCCTGTCACATCGTAGGATGACGCCGGAAATACACCCTGATATGCCATGTTGTGGATAGTAAAGAAGGCCGCTGTATTGCTGAAGGTACTGCTGTAAAGAGTCTTCATATAGGCGGGGATAAGACCTGTCTGCCAGTCATTGCAGTGGATAAGATCGGGGTTTATCCCGAGCACCATTATTGCCTCTATAACGCCACGAGAGAAAAGCGTAAAACGCTCTATATTGTCGAAATATGCCGCCTCGTCTGTCCCGTAAAGATAAGACCTGTCAAAGTACTCGTCACACCTGAGATAATAAACAACAGCCTTGCCATGACTTCCTTTATAGAGCTCAACAACAACGACCCTACTGCCTATCGCTAGATTTACGGTTATGCCGGTCGCCTTGATATCAAAGCCGCCGTCTGTGACCTCACGGTAGAGCGGCATAAAGATGGTTACCTCTAGACCTTCTCCTTCAGGCACATCGGCAAGCGCACCGGGCAGGGCTCCGATGACATCGGCAAGCCCCCCTGTCTTTGCGAAGGGGAGCATCTCAGAGGCTGCTATAACAACATTTAATCCCATAATAACATCACCTTAGCAGAATTAAGAGGGTCTTGCAACTACCAGCCAGTCAAAGAACCCGATTGATAGAAGATTGCGCTTATGTTAACCTATAAAAATATCAAGATTACAATCAGGCTATTGTTTCCCGGTAGCCTCCGACTATACAAAGGAGCTTTACTTATATTATATGGAACACCTGGAAGAGCTAAACCCATCGCAATACGAGGCCGTAACCTTTACCGACGGCCCGCTGCTTCTGCTCGCTGGAGCAGGCAGCGGCAAGACAAAGGTCCTTACTACCCGCATCGCGCACCTGATAAAAGAGCACGATACAGCGCCAGAGAATATCCTTGCCCTTACCTTTACCAATAAGGCCGCAGGAGAGATGAAGAACCGTCTTTCTGCGCTACTTGGCCCGAATAGCGACGGCGTCTGGCTCGGTACTTTTCACGGCATAGGGCTTCGCATCCTCAAAACAGAGAGCAGGCTCTCTGGGCTCAGCGGCGGGCTTACCGTCTATGATGCCAACGATCAGTTGCGTCTGGTAAAGAGCGTTATGGAAGATCTACAGATCGGGACAAAAGCCATCAGCCCCAAGGCCGTTGTAGGGCGTATTAATAAGGCCAAAAACGAACTGCTCTCGCCCGAACAGTACCGTGCAAAATACGTAGATTTTTTCTCTGAACGTGTCTCGCGCGTCTACGAGCTCTACCAGAAGAAACTAAACGATATGCAGGCACTGGATTTTGGAGACCTGATATGTAAACCGGTCGAGCTCTTTTTAAAACACCCGGAGACCTTAAGAAAATACCAAGAAAAATTCCGCCATATCCTTGTCGATGAGTATCAGGATACAAACCACGCGCAGTATATATTGATGTCCAACCTAGCGGCACTATCACGTAACATCTGCGCCGTCGGAGACCCGGACCAGTCCATCTACGGTTGGCGCGGTGCTGACATAAGAAATATCATGGAGTTCGAGCGAGACTGGAACGACGCAACGATTATGAGGCTTGAGCAAAACTACCGCTCTACCAGCTATATCTTATCAGCGGCCAACTCGGTGATTAAAAATAATGCAGACAGGTATGAAAAAAACCTCTGGACAGAGAACCCCGACGGCTCGCCGGTTATCTACAAAGAATGCGACGACGAACGTCAGGAGAGCGGTGCTATTATCAGGTCCATAAAGGACACGATGCGCGGCGCAGAGGTCGCCTCGCACTACCGCGACTTTGCCGTATTCTACCGTACCAACGCACAGTCAAGGCTTATAGAGGAATTTTTCCTGCGCGAAGGCATCCCGTACGTAATAGTCGGCGGAGTGAAGTTCTACGAAAGGCTTGAGATTAAAGACGCCCTTGCCTACCTGCGTCTAATCTCTAATCCAAAAGACGAGCTGAGCCTCAAGCGCATCATAAACGTACCGCCCCGTGGCATCGGTGCTGTGACCCTTAATAACATCGCCAACCTCGCCGCTAATGAAGGCATAACGCTAATCGAGGGCGTTGGACGCGCAATAGAACAAGGCCTCCTCAAAAAACCAGCTCAACGTGAATTCTTCAAAACAATAGTAGAAGGTCGCAGAAAACTCAAAGAAGGCATCCCCCTCCACGAGATCGCCCAGCAACTGATCGAAGAGGCAGGCTATATAGCCCTCTACGAAAAAGAAGGCTCGGAAGAGGCCTTCCAGAGGATAGAGAACCTGCAGGAGCTTATATCCGCTATAAAAGACTTTGAGGATAATAACCGTAACGCCTCGGTTGAACTGATAGAGACCGAGGGGACGCACCCCATGCTCTCTGCCTTTCTCGAACACGTCTCGCTAATAAGTGACCTGGACTCGTACAAAGACAAGACAAATGCCGTAACCCTGATGACGCTGCACTCGG
>CAZUFI010000041.1:0-11339 GCA_964618745.1 uncultured Thermodesulfobacteriota bacterium
AGCCTTGACTCTTCCGAGCGACGCTCTTTCAGCTCGACCGAGCCTTCTGCTACGGTATTTGCGCTTATCGTTATCCGAACCGGCACACCGATAAGATCGGCATCCTTAAACTTAAAGCCGGCCCTTACCTTACGGTCATCAAAGACAACCTCAAGCCCCTTTTCCAGAAGCTCGCTATAGAGGGCTTCGGCGACCTTCATAGTTGGCTCGTCTTTTATATTTACGGCAACTATATGGCAATCAAAGGGAGCGATAGGCGTGGGCCAGATAATTCCGCCATCATCGTGATTTTGTTCGATAGCAGAGGCCGTGGTCCTGCCGATCCCTATACCATAGCAGCACATTATCAACGGCTTTTCCTTGCCGTTTTCATCCAGAAAGGTCGCGCCCATTGATTCACTGTACTTTGTGCCAAGCTTAAAGATATGCCCGACCTCGATGCCACGCCTAAGCTCAAAGACCCCGTCGCATCTAGGGCAACCATCGCCTGCGCCAGCTATCCGCAGGTCTGCGTAGCTCGGAGTAAAATCTCTACCAACAGCGACATTTAAGAGATGCGTATCCAGCTCATTCGCGCCGGTTACGCCGTCGCTAATACCGGCCACTCCCCGGTCGGCATAGATCGGGATCTTAAGCCCCACAGGGCCAGCAAAACCAGCGGGTGCGCCGGTTATACGCAGAACATCTGCGTCCTGCGCAAGTTCCACGCTACCCGCACCCAGAAGCCTTGCAAGCTTTGCTTCATTCAGGTCACGATCCCCCCTGAGCAAGACCGCAACAAATTCTTCTTTATCTTTTTTGCCTTCTTTATTAACCTTATAGATAAGGGTCTTTATAAGCCTCGCTGGATCAATCTTTAAAAAACCACTTACCTCTTCAATCGTCTTCTGCCCAGGTGTCGAGACCTTTTCTATCTCAACTAAGCCATCTGTGCCACCAGCCTTGACCTCATCTGGTGCCTTGATCTCGGCCCTCTCGACATTTGCCGCATAATCACAGGAAGTACACGAGACAACAGCGTCCTCGCCGGTATCGGCAAGCACCATAAACTCGTGAGAGAAAGAACCGCCGATAGGGCCGGCCTCTGCCTCTACGGCACGAAACTCCAGACCGCAGCGTTTAAATATATTGGTATAGGCTTTATAGATATTACGATACTCAAGCTCTGCGCATTCTTCTGTCGCATGAAAAGAATAAGCATCCTTCATGACAAATTCCCTGCCACGCATCAGGCCGAACCTCGGCCTGATCTCATCACGAAACTTGGTCTGAATCTGATAAAGATTAAGAGGCAACTGCTTATAAGAACGCACCTCACCCCTGACCATATCGGTTATAACCTCTTCATGGGTCGGGGCCATGCAGAACTCTCTATCGCCCCGGTCCTTAAGGCGCAGCATCTCTTTGCCGTAATCATCCCAACGCTTACTCTCAAGCCACAGCTCTGAGGGGACGACAACAGGCATCACGACCTCTTGAGCCCCGGCGCGGTTCATCTCATCACGCACAATCCCCTCGACCTTTCTCGTAACACGAACGCCAAGCGGTAAGAGGCTATAAATTCCTGCTGCGACCTTTCTAATCATTCCGGCCCTCAGCATAAGCCTATGGCTTACGACCTCGGCTGTGGCAGGTGATTCTTTAAGTGTGGGTAAAAACATTCTAGTAAGGCGCATCTATAAAAACTCCTCATTTATCTCAATCAAGGCCTTATCCTTCAACTCTTTGACCCATGCGACAAAGATATCCTGCTTCTTTTTCTCAAGCAATCTCTGGCGCAGCTCCATCCTGCCCTTATCAAAGCCTGAAAAGTCAGCAGACTTTACCTTGGATGCCTTTAAGAGATAGAAGCTCCTTCCATGCTCTATCGCCTCTTTATAGATATCGCCCTTGTTCATATCAAAGAGATCGGTACGCTCGCCGACAAAGATATTAATACCCTGAATAAAGCCGGTCGATAAACTAACATATTCCGTGGTATCAACCTTAAAACCCGCCTTTCTCATCAAGCGCTTAAAGTTCTTGCCGCCTGCGGCCTCCACGCGAAGCTCCTCTGCCCTCTTCGCTGCCAGCCTAAGTGCCCCTTCACGCCTGAGGGTTTCTGTAACCCTCTTGGCGACCTCATCATAAGGCGGCACGTGGCTATCTACCTTCTCTGTTATCTTTATAATATAGAGCCTCTTGGGCATATAGATAATACCGCTTACGCCGCCGCCAGGCATTGTAAAGGTAGCGTCTCTTAGCTTCGCAGCCCTTACAAGCTCTACGCTAGTGTCACCACCTGTAAAAAACGGCGTCTCTCTTGTCTTAATACCGCGCTCGGTTGCGGCCTTCTTCATTGCCGCTATAGTTACGCCCTCACCGTTGAAGACCTTATGCAGCTCGACCATACGGGATCTAGCCGTCTCCTCAGACCTTCTTACAGTTATCTGCTGCTTTATCTTGCCCTTTAGATCGTTAAAGGTAGGAGCAACGCCCCCTCTTATATCAACGACCTTTATTATATGATAACCATAATCCGTCTCAACTACTCCGCTGACCTCGCCCTTCTTAAGCGAGAAGGCCGCATTTTCAAATGGCTCGACCATCATGCCGGTACCGAAGAAATCCAGATCTCCTCCACGGGCAGCACTGCCTGGGTCATCTGAGTACTTCGAGGCAAGCTCGCTGAAATCTCCACCTTTTTTAATCTTCTCCAGCACTGACTGCGCAGACTTCTTTGCCACTGCCCGAGCCTTTGCGCTATCCTCGATACTCCTGTCGGGACGAATCAGAATGTGACTGGCACGCACCTCTTTAGGAGCAGCATAGGTGGCCTTGCGTTTCTCGTAAAACGCCTTTAGCTCATCATCGCTTATCTTTACCTCTGTCGCGAACTGGTCTTTATCAATATAGGCATAAAAGGCTTTAACCTTTGTAGGTGCAGTAAACAAAGCACCGTTATCTTTAAGAAAGGCGCGACCTTTGTCTTCGGTAACCTCTACCTTTTCCTCAAAGCTTGATGAAGGGATCTTTGAGTACTCATATTTTATCTGCTTATTTTCTTTATCAAAAGCAGCCTTTATCTCGTCATCGCTAATATCCACGCCGGCAATTATACTTTGATGCATCTTACTCAATATTATCTCACCGCCAAGGCTCTCTTCAAACTCAGCAGGTTTCATGCGGTTTTGCTGCAAGACCTTAAAGTAAGTCTCCTTATCAAAGGCCCCGTCCTTATTGAATGCCTCATACTGCATGACGCGAGCCTGAATTTCCTCGCGTGACGCCTTGAGTTTACGTTTGCCTGCCTCTTGATGTACCAGCCTTTTTTCTATCAGTTCCTCCAAGACCTTCTCACGCAGATTAAGGCGCACAAGTGTATCTTCATCCCACCTGTCTTTAAAGATATCTTTATAATAGTCAAGCTGCCTTTTATAGACGCTAGAGTATTCACCTGATGTTATCTCACTGCCGTTGACTCTTGCCACTACCTGAGAGGCACCGTCATCGGCCTGCTTGCTGCTCGGTGCCACCCCGAAAAAGACAAAACCAACGATTATTACTGCAAATATAATTATGACAAAAAATGAATTCCTCTTACTCCTGAAGACCTCAAGCATCTAGTAAACTCCTTCTTACAGTTATATGCCCCCACCAACCCAACGTGCAAGGGAACAGAGACTTCCGTCTTAAGGCAAGAAGACTCTGGGGGCGAGAGTATGTTAATAGATTTTCTTGATAAATTCAACCTTTTTGCTGCATTTCCACTTGCTATGGTTTAATATTTTCTGTTAGTATACGATATGAACCAAAGCACACCCATAATATACAAGTAGAGTCCCAACTTAGCTGTAACGGAGGAGTAAAATAAATGTTCAATTATATTCTAGGTCTCTTCTCAAATGACCTGGCTATAGATCTTGGTACAGCTAGCACACTGATATACGTTAAGGGCAAAGGAATCGTCACTAATGAACCTTCGGTCGTTGCCGTAAAAAAAGACGGCAAGGGAAAACGGGTACTTGCCGTTGGTAAAGAAGCCAAGGCCATGCTCGGAAAGACCCCGGGCAATATAGCGGCGATTCGCCCGTTGAAAGACGGCGTTATAGCAGACTTTGAAATCACCGAGGAGATGCTCAAGTACTTTATCACCAAGGTCCACAACCGTCGTCTGCTGGTACGCCCGAGGATAATAATCGGCGTGCCCTCCGGCATCACTCAGGTCGAGATGCGTGCTGTACGAGAATCAGCCTACTCGGCAGGGGCCGGTGAGGTCTTCCTGATAGAAGAACCAATGGCAGCGGCCATCGGCGCGGGGCTACCAATAACCGAGCCCTCGGCCAATATGATAGTAGACATTGGTGGCGGCACATCCGAGATAGCAGTTATATCTCTTGCCGGAATCGTCGTGGCAAAGTCCCTGCGCATTGGCGGAGACAAACTTGACGAGGCAATAGCTCAGCACATAAAGAGAAAGTACAACCTCTCAATCGGCACAGGAATTGCCGAGAAGATAAAGATAGAGCGAGGCCTGTCCCTGCCCGACGATGAAGATGAAACAATGGAGATAAAGGGCTCAAACCTTGTTACAGGCATCCCGACCACACTTGAGATAAGCGTAAACGAGATTAAAAAAGCCATGACCGAGCCGATAAACGCCTTGGTCGAATCAATCAAGCAGGTTCTGGAAACAACCCCGCCCGAGCTTGCCGCCGATATGGTCGATAAAGGCATAGTGCTGGCCGGCGGAGGTGCGCTGATCAAGGGACTAGACGTAATAATCCGGGAAGAGACAAAGCTTCCCGTAACGATAGCAGAAGATCCTCTTACATGTGTCGTCAAGGGCGCAGGCAAGGTCCTTGACGAGATAAAACTCTTAAGAGAAGTAACCATACCCGCTAAATAAATATGCTCTCTTTTGTCAAGAGACACCAGATAATCTTCGCAGCAATCATTCTCTGCCTCTTTTCCCTGCACCTTGCGTCTTCATCACGCAAAGGCACGGGCGGAGAGGTCATAGTCCGAGCTACGCTCACCACCATAGCCCGCCCGATACAGGGCATCTTTATGGGTCTGCACAAGGCCATTGCAGGCAGCTGGCAGAACTACATCTACCTCGTCAATCTGAAAGAAGATAACCTGAAACTTCAAAGCAATATCTACGAACTTCTGGAGAAAAACAACCGGCTAACCGAAGAACTAAAGCTTACGGCAAGGCTTAAGAGTCTGCTGGAGTTTAAAGAGCGCGAGGTCAGCAAGATGGTCGCCGCAGAAATACTGGGGCTTAGCAACTCAGGCTCCGGCGGCGGATGGACACGCACGATGATCATCAATAAAGGTACCAAAGACCAGATCCGCGTAGATATGCCGGTCGTTAGCCAGACAGGGGTAGTCGGAAGGATAATAAACACAAACCGCTTTACATCGACCGTATTGCTTATTACGGACCCGCGCTCTAATGTAGATGCCACGGCGCAACGCTCGCGCGTAAAAGGCATAATCGGCGGCAACGGTGCTAAAGACCTTACCCTTAAATACATAAGAGAGCTGGACGACGTAAAAGACGGCGACCATATCGTAACGGCAGGGCTTGGGACAATCTTCCCGAAAGGGCTTCTGATAGGGACGGTATCAAGAGCAGAGAAAGGCAGCGACAACTTCTTTAAAGATATAGAGGTGCGGCCAGCGGCAAGTTTCGAGACCCTTGAAGAGGTCCTCATAATTACAAAGAATGCCAACCGCCTCAGTAAATTCAAGGCAAAGGATGCCGCTGAGACCAAGGACAATAAAAAAACAAAGGCCCCGAGTCAATAATGAAAAACTATATAATATTCCTACCGATAGCCATCATCTACCTCTCGCTTAAGAGCACGCTTGCCAGCACCTTGCCACTGCCCGAGCTTACCGTAATGATAACGATCTTTATCGCCTATGAGAAGAGCTCTCTCAGTGCCGTGATACTGTGCTTTATCCTTGGCTATATCGACGACGTCTTCTCGGGCGGCGTTATAGGTTCTGCGTCATTTTCACTGGTCGTTGTCTATATAATCGTCCACATGATCTCGCAGAAGGTAGAGCTATCCACAATAACAAGCAAAGCAGGAGTCGCAGGGGCACTGACCCTCCTCAAGATGATCCTGGTATGGGTAGTTATCAGGGCCACCGGGTTTGAAGCCCCTTTTCTCTTTCAGATACTACTGACAGCTATCGTCACAGGGTTCTTTGCCCCGATCATCATAGCCGTATTCCTATGGCTTAAAAGACTCGTCGGAGAGGGTTCGCTGATGGACAGAGAGGGCGGTCTTTGAAGGATTACCTTGCCGATAAAGACCCCTCTGAGTTAAAAGAAAGGCTCTATCTAGTTCTTATCGTAATCGGCCTGATCTTCCTCATCCTTATCGGAAAGCTATGGTACTTGCAGATTATGCGTACCTCCCACTTCAGCGAACTATCGATGAACAACAGAATCAGACTAACCAAGACCCCTGCGGCGCGCGGCCTTATCATGGACAAAAACGGCCACCGTCTGGCCGAGAACAGGCCCGGCTTTGACCTCCTGCTGGTCCCGGAAGATGTCGATGATATGGAAAAGACAAAAAAGATACTCACGCGCATCGTTGATATAGATACAAAGACAATCAACGCAAAGCTTAAAAAAGCAAAGAGACGCGCACGGTTTCGCCCGGTAAAGCTTAAAAAAGATATCTCATGGGAAGAGATGGCAAAGGTCGATAACTACAACTTTGAACTCCCGGGCGTCCAGATTGAGGTCATGCCAAAACGTACTTACCCGTATAACAAGGCTACGGCGCATCTACTAGGGTATCTAGGCGAGATAAGCGAGCGGGGCTACCGCCGCTCCAGAAAAGATGACAAAAGACCATATCGGCGCGGCGATATGATAGGTAAATCAGGGGTAGAGGCATCTTTTGAACAGACGCTCAGGGGCACCGACGGAGGACGCCAGATCGAGGTCGATGCCTCGGGAAGACTCATAAAAATAATGAAGGAGATCCCGCCTTACCCGGGACAAAACATAAGGCTTACGATAGATCTGGCCACCCAGCAGGCCGCCTGGAGGGCGATGGAGGGCAGGACAGGCGCGGTCGTTGCGATGGACCCGAGAAACGGACGGATACTGGCTCTGGTAAGCACACCGTCATTTGACACCGACCGCCTCACACGAGGAATCAGCAGCAAAGAGTGGCAGGCCCTTATACAAGACCCAATGAAGGTCTTCAACAACAGAGTCCTGCAAGGGCTCTACCCACCGGCATCTACCTTCAAACCGATAACCGCTATCGCAGCACTGGAGAAGAACATAATAGATACCGAGAGAAAGATTATGTCAGGGTCTTCTTTCAAACTTGGGCGCGACCTCTTCAGGGACTGGAAACGCGGAGGCCACGGCAAGATCAACCTGCATACGGCTATCGTCCAATCATCCGATACCTTTTTCTATCAGGTTGGGCTTGAGGTCGGTATAGACAATATCTCGCATTACGCAAAGTCCTTTGGCCTGGGGGACAAAACAGGTATAAATATAAGAAATGAAAAGAAAGGCTTTGTCCCGACACGCGCATGGAAGGTAGCTGCCAAAGGCGAGCCATGGTACAAAGGCGAGACCGTCATAACCTCGATAGGGCAGGGCTTTATGTTATCGACTCCCATGCAGCTCTTAAATGCCTATGCGGCTATTGCCAACGGCGGGACCCTTTATGTGCCGCAGTTTATCGAGAGCATCGAGAGCATAGAGGGCGAGAAGATAAAAGACTTCCCGCCTGTAGTCAAATCCAGGGTCGATGCGAAGCCTGAGACCCTCAGGCTCATGAGAGAGGCCCTCAGAGGAGTCGTCTCGGAGAAAAACGGCACGGCACGCTGGATAAATCGGCGCGGGCTAAAGATCGCCGGAAAGACCGGCACGGCCCAGGTCGTCAGGATGAAGGAGCGGATAAAGGATATAGAGACTATCCCCTATAAATTCCGAGATCACGGCCTCTTCGCTGGCTTTGCCCCGTATGACGACCCGAAGATAGCCGTCGCCGTAGTGGTAGAGCACGGCGGCTTTGGCTCAAGCTCGGCAGCCCCTGTAGCACTGAGCGTAATAAAGACATACCTTGAAGGACTGCCAAAGCCCGCAGCCGAGCCAGAGCTGGACATAAATCCGACAACCAGCTCGGCAGTCAACTCGGCAGTCAATAAAAAAAGCTCTAAGAAAAAAACAGCTACGGATAAGAAGATATGATAGAAAAAAAATATCTAGAGCAGACCGACTGGTTGCTGCTTGGCATCTCAATGCTGCTTGCGGCAATCGGTATCATCTGCATATATAGTGCTACGCGCGGCTTTGAGTCTGCCTTTTACCTGCGCCAATTTTACTGGCTCTTGATAGGGCTTGCTATCTTAGTACCAACGGTAATACTAGACTATGCGATCTTCAAACGATTCGCCTACGTTTTGTTCGGTCTAACACTGGTGCTGCTTATAATAGCCCTCTTTGAAGGTCATACAATGGGCGGCGCACAGCGTTGGATATCTCTAGGGTTTGTGTCATTTCAGCCCTCAGAGCTTGCAAAGATAACCTTTGTTATAACTCTGGCAAAGGTCCTAAGCACTACGCAGAGCGACCGATTCGGGATGAGCTGGCGAGAGCTGGCCCTGCCGGCCCTTATACTCTTCGTACCCTTTATACTCATTGCCCGCCAGCCGGATCTCGGCACGGCCATGATCTTTGTATTTGTCTTTACCTCCATGGTGCTTATAGTTAAGATAAGGCTGCGCACCCTTATCGTGCTGACATGCGCGGTAATGGCGATGATACCTATAGGGTGGTACGCCCTGAAAGACTATCAACGCGCAAGGCTCTTAAGCTTTATAGACCCTGCCATGGATCCGCTCGGCTCGGGCTACCAGACCCTACAGAGCCAGATAGCCATAGGGTCAGGAGGTTTTCTAGGTAAGGGTTTTACAAAGGGCACGCAAGGTAGCCTCAGCTTTCTTCCAGCCCACCACACCGACTTTATATTTCCGCTCTTGGCCGAAGAATGGGGCTTTATAGGGTCTGTGGCAGTCATAGTGCTCTTTATAATACTGATACTGCGCGGGCTGGATATAGCCAGCAACTCCAAGGACCGCTTCGGCTTTCTGCTGGCCTTCGGCCTCTCTGCCTTACTGTTCTGGCATATAATCGTTAATATCGGGATGGTAATGGGCTTTCTGCCGGTCGTTGGAGTGCCGCTGCCTTTTTTAAGCTACGGCGGGTCATTCCTTTTAACAGTACTTGTCAGCATAGGACTACTCTTAAATATCAGTATGCGTAAATATATATTCTAATAAGATCAACAAGACCGGGCAGGCGCAGCAACCGGGACTACTTAAATTGGGACGACTTAAATTGAATCAGAGCTTGAATCAGGGAAAGAACATCATAGACCATATTGTACTACTGCTGGCCACAGGCACGTATCTGGGGAACTCCAGACGCGCCCCCGGCACGCTCGGCACGTTATGGGGCCTACCCCTTGCTTATCTTATATATACGGCAGGCCTTACCTCGGGTGCTGCGATACTTGCTGTCTCTATAGTTTTGGCGATAATACTCTCATCTCGCGCAAGCCAGCTTATCGGCAAGAAAGACCCGGGCAGCGTCGTAGCCGATGAAATCGTGGGCTTTGCGGTGGCAATCTTTGCGCTTCCCTTCACCCCTGTAACCGTCATATTGGCCTTTATTCTTTTCAGAATCTTTGATATTCTTAAGCCATTCCCCGTAAGCTATCTGGACAAACATATCGGCGGGGGTCTTGGCATTGTCTTGGACGATCTAGCCGCCGGAGTTATGGCGAATATTGTCTTAACCATTATCCTGAGATTCATTCTATGACCCAAAACACAACCGATACGCTCGACCAAATATCTGAAATATTTAACAAAAAAGGCCTGACCCTGGCCACGGCAGAGTCCTGCACAGGCGGGCTTCTGGGCCATACCATAACCTCAGTGCCGGGCTGCTCGGCCTGGTTTCTTGGCGGGGTCATCTCATACAGCAATGATATGAAAACAGATATCCTTAACGTCTTTAAAGAGACGCTTATCGAATACGGTGCGGTCTCGGGCGAGACGGCACTAGAAATGGCGGCAGGGGTACGCCAGTGCCTCAAGAGCGAGGTCTCTATCGCCATAACAGGTATCGCAGGCCCCGGCGGAGGCACAGAGGAAAAACCCGTTGGTACGGTCTTTCTGGCTCTGGACTTTAGCGAAAAGACAGGGCTTGCCCCGATAATAAAAAGACTGCAACTATCCGGGAGCAGAGCCGCAATAAAAGAACAAACAGTAGCAGAGGCCTTGACAAGCCTATGTAAGGCCCTTTCCTAGGCCTGTGCAGCCAGGTAGACAAAAGACCTTTATCAGGACCTTTATAGCGATAGAGCTGCCGCCTGAGGTAAAAGAACTACTAACCGGGCTTCAGGCTAAACTCCGGCCCTGCGCTACAGGGCCTGTAAGATGGACCAGACCAGAGCTTATGCACCTGACGCTGCGCTTTATCGGCAATATAGAAGAACAGCAGATCCGGCCTCTAACTGATACAATAGAGCAGGCAATCAAGGGTTTTAAAGGCTTTAGAGTATCGACAGACAAGATAGGTGGCTTTCCCGAGCTAAAAACCCCTAAATTAATCTATTTAGGGCTCGGTGATAGTTGCCAGCTCAATGCTTTATCTGATAGAATCAATGCTGTAATTGATACAAAATCGGATGACACAAAAAGACCGGAACAGATCAGAAAGTACCACCCTCACCTGACTCTTTGCAGGGTCGGCAGGCATGGCAGGGTCAAAGGACTAACTGCTCTGGTCGGTAGCTTACCGGCCACAAACGACATAGCCTTTAAGGTAGACGAGATAACTCTATTTAAGAGTGAACTCAGCGGCAAGAGCCCTGTGTATACAGCACTTAGGCGTTTTGCACTGGGATAAAGCACCAACCATAGATAGATACAATAATATAAACACTAAAGATAAAAACAATAAGATAAACGGCATTATAAAAGGAGGAGTACAAGATGGCAGGGGCAGCGACCAATGATAAAAGCAAGGCAATAGATCTGGCGATAAGCCAGATAGAAAAGCAGTTTGGCAAAGGCTCAATAATGAGGCTCGGCAAGGACGCAGTCACCGAGAAGATCCCGGCGATACCGACCGGTTCACCAAGCCTGGATATGGCTCTTGGCATAGGCGGCATACCAAGGGGCAGGATAATAGAGATATACGGCCCGGAGTCCTCTGGAAAGACGACCCTTACGCTTCACATAATCGCAGAGGCCCAGAAGCTTGGCGGCACGGCGGCCTTTATCGACGCGGA